>DATNMT010000457.1:0-7285 GCA_035602495.1 Bradyrhizobium sp. | reverse complement strand
GCCGCAGATCGATGACGATGCTGCGCCGGCCGGCTACTACCGCGCGTTGCGCGATGTCGCCGCCTGGATGCCGCGGAACGCGATTCTGAGCGCCGAGGGTGCCGGCACCATGGATATCGGCCTCACGCAATTGCCGAGCTTCAATGCCCGTTCCTGCCTCAATGCCGGCACCTACGGCACGATGGGCGTTGGCCTCGGCCAGGCCATCGCCGCCTGTGTGGCCCATCCCGACCGGCCGGTCATCCACCTCTCGGGCGACTCGGCGATCGGCTTCTCCGGCATGGAGATGGAGACGCTGGTCCGCTACAACCTCCCGGCCAAGATCGTCGTCCTGAACAATGGCGGCATTGGCGCCGGCATGCCGGAGATCCCGGAAAACCCGATGTTCAATCTCAAGCCCAACGCGCTGATCTATGGCGCGCGCTACGACCGGGTGATGGAGGCTTTCGGCGGCAAGGGATTCTTCGTCCAGGACCCGAAAGATATTCGCGGCGCCCTGGACGAGGCGATGAAATTTGACGGTCCCGCGCTGGTCAATGTCGTGATCTCGCAGGGGTCCGCCCGCAAGGCGCAGGAGTTCACCTGGCATAGCTGATCGAGCGTCACATCAAAGCGCCGCTGCGGCAATTGCCGCGGCTCGATATTGGGAGGATCGCCATGCAGGAACAGGTAGCGAATCAAGAGACCGCGACTGGAACACAGCCGGCGCTCAAGGGGATCAAGGTGCTCGACCTCACCCAGTTCGAGGCGGGACCGTCCTGCACCGAGGCGCTGGCCTGGTTCGGAGCCGACGTAGTCAAGGTGGAGGAACCGAATCGCGGCGAACCGGGGCGCTGGGGATTGAGCGATCGCGCCGACGCCGATTCCACCTATTTCATCTACTACAACCTCAACAAGCGCAGCGTGACCTGTAATCTCAAGAGCGAGGAAGGCAAGACGCTGCTGAGGCGGATGATCGCCAAGGCCGATGTCCTGATCGAGAACATGGCGCCGGGTACCTTCGCGCGCCTGGGCTTCGACTATCCGCGACTGAGCGCGCTCAATCCGCGATTGATCTTCGCCCAGGTCAAGGGCTTCGCGCCGGAGAGCGAGCACGCGAACTATCTCGCCTTCGACATGATCGCCCAGGCGATGGGCGGCACCATGGGGGTCAATGGGTTTCCCGACCAGCCGGCGGTCCGGCCGGGCTCGACCGTCGGCGATACCGGCACCGGCATGCTTTGCGCCATGGGCATCCTCGCCGCGCTTTACCAGCGCATGGCAACCGGCCGCGGCCAGCACATCCAGATCGCCATGCGCGACGCGATGCTGAACTATTGCCGCACGCCGATGAGCCGTCAGGCCGCCCGCAAGGACCAGCTGCCGCGCGGCGGCAACGGGGTGTTCGGCACCGCGCCCGGCGGGCTCTATAAATGCGCGCCGGGCGGGCTCGACGATTTGTGCTACATCTTTGCGTCGCGCGGCAACGAGGACCATTGGCGCCGCCTGGTGAAAGCGATCGGCCGCGAGGACCTGCTCAACGATCCGCGCATGACCGACGGCATCACCCGTTTCCAGAACCACGAGGCCGTGGATGCGGCCATTACCGAATGGACGTCGAAGCGCACCAAGCAGGAGGTGACCCGGATCATCGCCGGCGCCGGCGTTCCCTGCGGCGCCCTTATGACCACGCTCGAGCTCATGCACGACCCGGATCTGCACAAGCGCGGGATAATGCAGACGATCGAGCATCCGGTGCGCGGGCCTGTCATCGTGGCCGGTTGGCCGCTGCGGATGTCGGACACCAAGGTCGCGCTGAAATGCGCACCGATTCTCGGCGCGGATTGCGAGGCGATCTATGGCGAGTGGCTCGGCTGCTCACCCGACGAGGTCAGGGACATGCGGCAAGGCAAGGTGATCTGAGGACCGCAATCCTGGCCGCGCGAGAAGAGGTACCAATCGGCGTCACGCGCGGCGCAGCGGTGTGTGCGGAGCTGTGGCTTGCGTGATCGGCGCATGATGTTCTCGCGATGACCGCTTCTGGGCACAAGACGGACATGCCAATGCAGTCGCTATATGTCTGCTATCGGGAGTTGAACGGACCTAGCTCGGGCACGTAGCCACGTGACGATCGCGCACTTGGAGCCGAGCCACGCGCCAGCCGAATGAGCAAGGGCCGGGGTTACCGATCACGGCGCGACGATTCCGGCCCCGGGGGCGCCAGCTTTTAATAGCCCCGTTCCCAATCGATGACATTCCGGAGCGGCCCGCCCTCGAGATAGGCGCGCAGATTGTCGCAGAAGAGATCGATGGCGCCATGACGGTCCTGATCACTGGCAGACGAGATATGCGGCGTGATCAGCACCCTGGGATCGGACCAGAGTCTTGATGTCGGCGTGTGCTCGAATTCGCCGACATAAACATCGAGCGCTGCGCCGCGCAAATGATCGCGCTGGAGCGCGTCGGCGAGGGCTTCCTCGTCGACGATCTCACCCCGGGCGACGTTGATGAGCACGCCCCCCACCTTCATCGCTGCAAAGCGGTCCTTGTCGAAGAGACGGGTCGTCTCCGGTGTCCATTGGCAGCAGATCACCACGAAATCGCTCTCCGGCAAGAACCGATCGAGATCCCCGGCGCCGCCGAGCTCGCTGAATCCCGGTGGCAGGGGCCGGTCTGGGTGCGGGTGGCGGCGGGTGCCGACGACCCGCATGCCGAGGGCGGCGCAGAGTTTACCGACATCGAGTCCGATCCCGCCGGCGCCCACGACACACGCAATCTTGCCTTCCAATAGCAGCGGTCGATAGGCGCGATGGTCGAACACGCCCGCCTCCCGATCCACCGCGGCGCGATGAAAACCCTTCGCAAAGTGCAGAATACCGGCCAGCGCGTATTCAGCCATCGCCAGGTTATTGCCCAACCCTCGCGAGGTCGTCACCACCACGCGGCTGCCCCAGAGATCGCCCATGAGCAGATTGCTGGCGCCGGCAGGGCGCTGATGAAACCATTTCAACCTTGGTGCCCTGGCGCGCAGATCGAGCGGAAATGGCCAGCCACCAAGGATGACTTCAGCTTCAGCGAGCAGGCGATCACGTTCCTCAGGGGTCCCCGAGCCGGTGGCGCCTGGTGCCAGGTAGCGTGCCGAGGTGAAGGCAGGCCACGTTTCGCGAATTTCCCCGTCATACCAGCCCCCGGCGTCGGTCAATTCGATCGCCGGATCGACCGCCTCAATCTTCGCTCGATCTTCGACGCTGATGCGCTGAATACTCAGGACGTTGATCCTCTGCATGGACACCTTCCCAAACCATTCACGCGGAACAGGCGAATCATAGTGTATCGTCGCCACATTTGTAATTGCAGGCCGTTGGCGGCTGGCGGGTATAACGTGACTTTCGCGCCGAGTCCGTTTGTCGGCCCTTAGCGGACGTGGTTGGTTCCGCCAGGTCTCGCTCGCGAAATTGGACACTAGCGAGCGGCTATTGCGATGGCCTGACAACACGTCGGCCGCAGGCTCCTCGCGTGCCGCGGTCGGATGCGTGACAATGCCGCCCCCGCCGCAAGACTAGTTGTGTTGCACTGGGCAAATTGCCACACTCGCACCTAGAAAAGCCGGCCGAGGCAGACCACGACGAACCGGGCCGCCTTCGCCAAAGGGACGGAAATGCCACCGCGCGCCTGAACGCAGGCGGGAGGATCGGAACGATGGCCGTCACGACCATGATCGACGGCCCGGCCGTGGCCACCGGCGCCGCGCCTCGTGCGCGGCGGCGTGGCACATTTGGCGCCGACAAACTCTGGGCGTTGGCCTTTGTCACCCCCTATGTCGCGATATTCATAGCCTTCGTCATCTACCCGGTCGGCTATGGGCTGTGGCTGGGCAGCGATCCGGCCAGCTATCGCGCGCTGTTCGGTGATCCGGTCTATCCGCGCACGGTGGTGAACACCCTGCTCTATCTGCTGTTCGGCGTGAACCTGAAATTGTTGTTCGCGCTGCTGCTATCGGGCTTTTTCATGCGCAAGGGCTGGTGGACCAAGTTCCTGCTGCTGGTCTTCATGCTGCCCTGGGCGATGCCAGCGCTGTCCAGCTATCTGTCCATCAACTGGATGCTGAACGGGCAATGGGGGCTGATCAACAATTTGATCTGGCAGGTGGCGCAGGTGGATGGGCCGCCCTGGCTCGACAGTCCGGGCTTCGCGTTGGGTTCGGTCATTTATGGCCATATCTGGAAATGGCTGCCCTTCTGGACCCTGATCTTCCTCGCCGGGCGCATGGCCGTTCCGGTCGAACTGTATGAGGCCGCGGATGTCGATGGCGCCAGCGGGATCCAGAAATTCACCCATGTGACCCTGCCGCTGATGGCGGGGATGTACCTGGTCTGCACCATGCTCTCGACCATCTGGGCGCTGGGTGATTTCAACGCCGTACGCTTCATCTCCGGCGGCGGGCCGGCGCTGTCGACGCATGTGCTCGCGACCCTGGGCATCCGCAACGCATTCGAACTGGGCGATCCCAAACTGGGCATGGCGACGGTGCTGACGGCGCTGCCCTTGCTGATCCCGCTGGTGATCCTGCTGATGCGCCAGTTGCGGCGCAGCGAGGTCACGATATGACCGCCCAACGCCGGGGCCGCGCGGTTGACAGCATTGGCGTGTCGTTGCTGTCGGCAGTGCTGCTGCTTTGGAGTTTGCTGCCGATCTACAACATCATCCGCGTCTCCGTGCAGGAAAAGGAGGAAGTGCTCAGCACCTCCGTCTACCCGATCGCACCCAGCCCGCATGCCTTCAGCGTCGTGTTCCATCAGGCCTTCTGGCTGTTGGAGACATTCTGGAACCAGATGGGCAACAGTTTCTTCATCGGTGTCGGTGTCGCGTTGTTGACCCTGACCATCGGGTCCCTGACAAGTTTCACCATCAGCCGGATGCGCATTCGCAGCGGCTGGATGCTGACCAACGCTGCGCTGCTGACCTATGTGATCCCGATGTCGTTCCTGGCCATCCCTTTCTACGGGATCATGGGCAAATATGGCCTGACCAACAATCCGCTCGCACTGATCGCGGTTGAAGTGACCTTCGCCACGCCCTATGCGATTTTCATTTTCCAGCAATACGGCGCCTCGATCCCGCTCGAACTGGATGAGGCGGCGCGCATCGATGGTGCCTCGCCGCTGCAGATTTTCCTCCGCATCTATCTGCCGCTGATGGCGCCCGCCCTGGTGGCGGTCGGCACCTATGCGCTGCTGCTGTCATGGAACGAATATCTGTATGCGTTCCTGCTGCTATCGGGCGGCAAGGTCGTCACCGTGCCGGTGGCGCTCGGCAAATTCCTGGTGGGGGACGAGGCACCCTGGAATTATCTGATGGCGGCGGCAATCATCTACGCCATTCCGCCCTTGCTTATCTACTACGGTTTCCGCCGCAAGATGAGCGGCGGCCTGACCATGGGCGGAGTAAAGGGTTGAACGCAACACCAACGGCGTCGGGAGAGAAACAAGATGAAGCTCATTTCACGGCGGCAGGTATTGGGCGGCGTGGGTGCTGCGGTCGCGGCGGGCACTGGCCTGAAGCCACGCCGCGCCAGGGCGGCCGGGGAACTCACAGTCTGGTGGACCCAGGGTTTCTACAAGGCCGAAAACGATGCCGTGATAGCCTGGATGGCCGACTGGGAAAAGCGCAACAACACCAAGGTCAATTTGACCATCATGAACGGGCCGGATGTGATCACCAAGTTGATCGCCGGCATGCAGGTGGGCGACGTGCCGGATGTGGTGCACACCGTCACCGGCGACCGCTTCCTGGTGCCGCGCGCGGCCTGGAACGATCAGTTGGAGGATGTCTCCGACGTCGTGGAATCTCAGAAGACCGAGTTTTTGGAGACCGCGCTGAACAGTGCGCGCCTTCATAACGCCAAGCAAAAGAAAAGCTCGTATTACGCCGTGCCGACCAAAGCCTCTTCGCTGCTGAATGAGGTCTGGCTCCCGTTGCTGGAGGAAGCCGGCTTTGCCGCGACCGATATGCCGGGCACGCAGGACAAGTTCTACGATTTTTTCCAGATCGTGCAGGACAAGCTGCGCGCCAAGGGCAAGCGTATCTTCGGCCTCGGCTATTCGATGGCGACGAAGGAGGCGGATTCCGGCAATCTGTTTCACCAATTCCTGGTTGCCTATGGTGGCGTCGGCATCGTCACGCCGGATGGCAAACTGAATATCGACGATTCCGCCGTGCGCCAGGCGGCGACCACGACGCTGGAGCGGCTGACGACGCCATTCAAGAAAGGCTATGTGCCACCAGGTGCGATCAACTGGGGCGATGTCGACAACAACAACGCTTTCTTCGCCCGACAGATCGTGATGACGCCCAACGCCACCATCTCCATTGCCGCGGCGCAGATGGACAAGCCCGATCTTTACTACAAGGAGATCATCACCCGCGGCGTCCCCATGGACAATGACGGCAAGCCGGTGGCGAGCGTGCTGGCGATTTCCCCCACCATCATCCCCAAGGGATCGAAGAACGTGGACGCCGCCAAGGCATTGCTGCGCGACTTCATCCAGCCGGCGAACATGAACGCCTATCTGAAGGAAACCCGCGCTCGCTATTTGCCGGTGATGGCCTCCATCGTGAAGAACGATCCGTACTGGACCGACTCGAAGGACCCGCACCGGCCGGTTGCGGTGGATATGGGGCTGATCAAGCCGACGGTGCCGTGGTGGATGTCCTACAACCCGGCCTATTCGGCCGTGCTGTCCGAGCAGATCTGGGCGCAGGCGGAAGCCAATATCACGCAAAGCAACATGACCCCGGAACAGGCCACCGAGGAAGCGGCCAAACGGATCAAGCAGCTGTTCGAGCAGTATCAGAAATGACAACCCGGCGGCGCGCGGACAGGGTGCGCCCTGTCCGCGCCTGTTGTTACGTCCTGGCGCGGGCGATCAGGCACGACATCGCTTCTCCACCGCAATCGGATAGCCATCCACACGGCATTGTCACGGCGTTGCGAATGTAGCGGCCCTGTGGCGGACTGGGTGCCCATGTCCGCTCCTGGCACGAAACGGACCTCCAGCGATGTCTGCCTTGAGTCCGCTTCCAGGGGCAAAGCGGACCAGATCTGCTCGGAGCGAGTATTTCGCCTTTTGGACCCGACTCGGACATCGACCGTATTTGCGCGTGCGCGACACGCCCATTTGGGAGCTTGAGTCTGGCATTCCCGCGCAGGTCATACACCGCGCGCCACATGCCGGCGTTACAGACGATCAGCTCGCGGAAGAGCGCGAGATCGCGTCCCACGTCTAGGTTCCTCCGGGAGGAGCCG
>DATNMT010000454.1:0-3073 GCA_035602495.1 Bradyrhizobium sp. | reverse complement strand
GAGCTATTCGCCACTCCCTATTCGCTATTCGCCCTTACTTCCGCCCCTCCCATAGGCATCCGTTGCCCGTTGTTAGTGCTTGATGTCAGCCGGAACCAGTGTTCTGCTTAAAAAAGCTGCTGGAGTAGCCTGCCTGTGTCGATCTTCGTCGCACTACATCACGTCACGCACTACAAATATGATCGTCCGATCGACCTCGGCCCTCAAACCATTCGTCTGCGGCCGGCGCCGCACGCCCGCACGCCGATCCTGAGCTATTCGCTCAAGGTGACGCCGCCAAATCATTTCGTGAACTGGCAGCAGGATCCGCAAGGCAACTGGCTGGCGCGCTATGTGTTCCCCGAAAAGGCCACCGAGTTGAAGATCGAGGTCGATTTCACGGCGCAGATGACCGTGATCAATCCGTTCGACTTCTTCGTCGAGCCCTACGCCGACAGTTTTCCCTTCGCCTACACCGGCGATCTCAAGATCGAACTCGCGCCGTATCTGGCGACCATCGAGCCGGGACCGCTGTTTGCGAAATATCTGGCGGATATTCCGCGGGAGGCGCCGAGCACGGTCAATTTCCTGGTCGATCTCAACGCGCAACTGCAGAAGAAGATTCGCTACATCATCCGCATGGAGCCCGGCATCCAGACACTGGAGGAAACGCTTGGCTCCGGCGCGGGATCGTGCCGCGATTCGGCGTGGCTCTTGATCCAGACGCTCCGGCATCTCGGGCTCGCCGCCCGGTTCGTCTCCGGCTATCTCATTCAGCTGCGTCCCGATATCGATCCGCTCGAAGGACCGCGCGAGGTCGAGAACGATTTTACCGATCTGCACGCCTGGGCCGAAGTCTATCTGCCCGGCGCCGGCTGGATTGGCTTCGACGTCACCTCGGGCATGCTGACCGGCGAGGGGCATATTCCCGTCGCCGCCACGCCGCATTACCGCACGGCGGCGCCGATCTCGGGCAGCGCCGGCTTTGCCAATGTCGAATTCGGCTTCGAGATGAGCGTCAAGCGGATCCGCGAGGCGCCGCGCATTACCAAACCGTTCTCTGACGACAGCTGGGCGCGCCTCGACCGGCTCGGCGAGCAGGTCGATGCCGATCTCGGAAACGATGACGTGCGGCTGACCATGGGCGGCGAGCCGACCTTTGTCTCCGTCGACGATCTGGAATCGCCGGAATGGAATATTTCGGCCGTAGGACCAACCAAGCGCGGCCTTGCCGACGAACTCATTCGCAAGCTGCGGGCGCGGTTCGCGCCGGGCGGCCTTTTGCATTACGAGCAGGGCAAGTGGTATCCGGGCGAAAGCCTGCCGCGCTGGGCGTTCGGCCTCTATTGGCGCAAGGACGGCGTTCCGATCTGGAAGAACCCCGACCTGATCGCGACCATCGAGGGGCCGCACAAGGCGCAGATCGACGATGCCGAGCGCTTCGCCGAAGGCACCGCGGCCAAGCTCGGCGTCGATTCCGAATACATCATGCCGGCGTTCGAGGATCCTTCGCATTGGCTGCAGAAGGAAGCCGGACTCCCGCCCAATGTCGACCCCAGCGATTCCAAATTGTCCGATCCGGAAGAACGTTCGCGCATGGCGCGGGTGTTCGATCAGGGGCTGAATGTCCCTAAGGGCTTCGTGTTGCCGATCCAGCGCTGGAACGCGGACGCCGGGCGCTGGAAGAGCGAACGCTGGAAGCTCCGGCGCGGCAACCTGTTCCTTACTCCCGGCGATTCCCCGCTGGGGCTGCGGCTGCCGATCGCGTCGCTGCCGCATATTCCCGCCGACGAATATCCCTATATCGTCGAGCAGGATCCAATGGAGCCGCGCGAGGAACTGCCGGTGTACGACGCGACGCCGATCGAGGCCGCCCCGCAACAGGAAGTGCAGGAGCAGCAGCTCAAGTCGGGCGGCGTGCGCACCGCGATGTCGATCGAAATCCGCGACGGCATCCTCTGCGCCTTCATGCCGCCGGTGGAGCGGTTGGAGGATTATCTCGAACTGGTCACGGCGGTGGAGGCGACCGCCGAGGAAATGCAGATGCAAGTCCATGTCGAGGGCTATCCGCCGCCGTTCGATCCGCGCGTTGAAGTGATAAAAGTGACGCCCGATCCCGGCGTGATCGAGGTCAACATCCAGCCCTCGACCAGCTGGCGTGAATCCGTCGACATAACCTACGGCCTGTACGAGGACGCCGCCCAGATCCGGCTCGGCGCCAACCGCTTCCTGGTCGACGGCCGCCACACCGGCACCGGCGGCGGCAACCATGTCGTGGTCGGCGGCAGCACCCCGGCCGATTCACCTTTCCTGCGCCGTCCGGATTTGCTGAAGAGCCTTGTGTTGTACTGGCAGCGCCATCCCTCGCTGTCCTATCTGTTCTCGGGCATGTTCATCGGCCCCACCAGCCAGGCGCCGCGCATCGACGAGGCCCGCCATGACGGCCTCTATGAGCTGGAAGTCGCGCTCGCCCATGTGCCGCCGCCGGGCATCAAGGCGCCGCTGTGGCTGGTCGACCGGCTGTTCCGGCACATCCTGGTCGATATCACCGGCAATACCCACCGCGCCGAAATCTGCATCGACAAGCTCTATTCTCCCGACAGCGCCACTGGCCGGCTCGGGCTGGTCGAATTCCGCGCGCTGGAAATGCCGCCCGATCCGCGCATGTCGCTGGCGCAGCAATTGCTGATCCGTGCCCTGATCGCAAAACTCTGGCGCGAGCCGCAAGCCGGCAAATTCGTGCGCTGGGGCACCACGCTGCACGATCGTTTCATGCTGCCGCATTTCCTCTGGGAAGATTTTCTGGGTGTGCTCTCCGAGCTGAAGCACTCCGGCTACGATTTTTCGCCGGACTGGTACGCGGCCCAGCTCGAATTCCGTTTCCCGGTGTTCGGCCGGGTCCATCATGGTGGCGTTTCGCTGGAAGTACGTCAGGCGCTGGAGCCCTGGCATGTGCTCGGTGAAGAGCAGTCGGCCGGCGGCACCGTGCGTTATGTCGACAGCTCGGTGGAGCGGCTGCAGGTCAAGGCTTCAGGCTTTGTCGAAGGCCGCCACGTCGTCACCTGCAACGGCCGTCGCATGCCGATGACCGACA
>DATNMT010000434.1:0-7504 GCA_035602495.1 Bradyrhizobium sp. | reverse complement strand
TGCTAGCCGCGACGAGAGCGCCTCAACGTCGAGCACACTCTTGCGCGTTTCGAGCGCATCGGAGACGCGGCCCTTGATCTCGTTGACGGCCTGGCCGAAGGCCTTGCGCTCCTCCGGCGCCATGGACCCCAAGCGCGACATGAGCTCGGAGACGCGACCCTTCTTGCCGAGCGCCGCAACGCGCACGGCCTCAAGTGCGGCTTCGTCGCCGGCGGCGGCGATGTCGGCGAGGATGGTTTGTTCAAGCGTCACGAGGTCGGACATGACGACGGTCACCTTTGGGGAACGCGCACGGCAGTCCGGCAAACGAGATCGTCATCATCCGCGAAAGCGGATGATCCAGTAACCCCCGTGCTCAAAATGTTGGTCGGTGGTTACTGGATGCCCCGCCTTCGCGGGGCATGACACCGGAGTTGCAGGACGCCGCAGCGATAGCGAACTTACGCCGCCAGCGCGGCCTTGGCCTTTTCAGCGATCGCCTGGAACGCCGCCGGCTCGTGGATGGCGAGATCCGACAGCACCTTGCGGTCGACGGTGATGCCCGACCTGGCAAGGCCGTTGATAAAGACGCTGTAGGTCATGCCGAACGGACGCACCGCGGCGTTGAGGCGCTGGATCCACAGCGCGCGGAAGGTGCGCTTCTTGCGCTTGCGGTCGCGGAAGGCGTATTGCCCGGCCTTTTCGACCGCGGCCTTGGCGGCGCGGATGGTGTTCTTGCGGCGGCCGTAAAAACCCTTGGCGGCCTTGTAGACTTTCTTGTGCTTGGCGTGAGAGGTCACACCGCGTTTGACGCGAGACATGACGGGTCTCCTTCATGGAAAATTGGGTGGCGGATCGCCGCGCGAACGCGGCTTGGCTCAGACAGACCGCGCGCGCGATCAGGCGTTCGGCAAGAAATACTTCTTGATGTTGTCGCCGTCGGTCTTGAACAGCACGCGGGTGCCGCGGAGCTGACGAATCTGCTTTTTCGTCCGCTTGATCATGCCGTGGCGCTTGCCGCGCTGGGCCGCCATCACTTTGCCGGTGGCAGTCACCTTGAAGCGCTTTTTGGCGCCTGACTTGGTCTTCAGCTTGGGCATTTGGCTCTCCTGTTGCCGCAGAGAAAACGCGCCCAGAGGGCGCTTTCGCGGCTAAAATGCTCGTTAGAGCGTTGAAAATGCTCGGTCATTTCCGAAATGAGATAACCAGCATGGGCACCGCCACGGCAGCCCTTGATCAGCCGGGCGGTGAAGGCTGGGCTTATGGCAGAGGAAAGCGCGATTGGCAACGATGAACCATGGAACCGTAATCTTTGACGAATAGGCTGTCGCCATTAACGGCACAGCCAAAAGAGCAGGAAAAATGACGTTATCAATCCAATCGATTACCTTGTTTGCCGATTTCAGGCCTTCGCGAGCCTTGCGCGGGATGTTTGCCGCCGCGGTTCTCGCCGCCATGGCCGGCGCGCCGGCACCCGCGGACGCCGCCATGCGGACCAGGGTGGGCGCCTATGACGGTGTCTGGAATGTGCAGTTCGCCACCCAGGCGGGGAATTGCAGCTCCAACAGCGTCCCCTTCACCGTGGCAGGCCGTCGGGTTTCCTCAGCGGGCGGCGGCAAGGTCACCGGGGGTGTCGGCCGCGCCGGCGTGGTTTCCGTCCAAATATCCGTCGGCGCATCGAAGCCAGCGGCAGCGGCCGTCTCGCCGGCAATTCCGGCGCCGGCCGATGGAGCGGGATCATCCTGGGAGACCGCTGCAGCGGAACCTGGCAGGCGACGCGGAGCTAGCGATCCTTGAAAGGAAAATGGCCCGCCAGAGGTCTGGCGGGCCATGTTCAAAAATCACAAACGGAAATGTCTGGCGCGAATCAGCGCGGCGCCAGCACCATCACGACCTGGCGGCCTTCGAAGCGCGCGTCCTGTTCGACCTTGGCGAATTCGGCGACGTCCGCCTTCACCTTGTCCAACAGCTTGGTGCCGATTTCCTGGTGCGCCATTTCGCGGCCGCGGTAGCGCAAGGTGATCTTGACCTTGTCGCCTTCCTCGAAGAAGCGCTGCATTGCGCGCATCTTCACGTCGTAATCGTGATCGTCGATCATCGGCCGCAGCTTGATCTCCTTGATCTCGACGACCTTCTGTTTCTTGCGGGCTTCCGCGGCTTTTTTCTGCGCCGAATATTTGAACTTCCCGTAGTCCATGATCTTGCAAACGGGAGGATTGGTATTGGGCGAAATCTCCACAAGGTCCATGCCGGCCTCGAGCGCCATCTTGATGGCGGCCACGGTCTCGACCGTGCCGTGGTTCGTGCCGTTCTGATCGATCAGCTGAATCGTGGCGTTGCGGATTTCATCGTTGGTGCGCGGCCCGTCTTTGGTGGCAGCGGGCGGGGCTCTGTTGGGACGGCGAATGGGTAGTTCTCCATGGTTGTGAACGAAGGCGATAGTTTGAAGGAATAAGGCGCAACGGGCAAGCAAACTCGCTTGTCCGCGCGCGAAAACCTTCAAATGCGAGGCATTTTGGTCACGCCCGACAACGCTAACCGGCACCAAATGTTCAGGCCCGGCCCAGATAAAGCGCAATGCTTCGCTCCGCAAGCGCAGCTCGCGAGCCCGGCCCCCCGTATCGGTGTCCGTTGACGGATCGCGCCTGCTCAATCAAACAGCAGCGAACCAGGGTGGACAATTCCATGACCGATACCGCTGCCCCCTCGCGAGAGCCGGACTTCATCGAGGTCGGCAAGAACGGTGCATCGCGTCGCATCGCGGTGCGCGCCCGGACAGGCTCGACCCCGGGGCTGTTCTGGCTGGGCGGTTTCAAGTCGGACATGCAGGGCACCAAGGCCTTGGCGCTGGATGCCTGGGCCGCCGGGCAGGGCCGCGGCTGCGTGCGGTTCGATTATTCCGGCCACGGCGAGTCCGGCGGCGCATTCATCGACGGCACCGTCGGGCGCTGGCTGGAGGAGAGCGTCGCGGTGTTCGAGCAGTTCTGCAGCGGGCCGCAGGTCGTGATCGGCTCATCGATGGGCGGCTGGATGGCGCTGCTGCTGGCGCGCGAATTGGCCAGGCGCGCGGCGAGCCGCGCCTGGCTGGCGGGCCTGGTGCTGATCGCGCCGGCGCCCGATTTTACCGAAGCGCTGATTTGGAACGGGTTCTCGCCCGAAGTCAAAAGGGAGATCGAGACCAAAGGCGTGTGGCTGCGGCCCTCGCAATATGGCGACGGCGAACCCTATCCGATCACCCGCGCCTTGATCGAGGAAGGCCGCCACCATCTGTTGCTCGGCAGCGCCATCCATGTCGGATGCCCGGTTCGCATCCTGCAGGGCGCGCAGGATCCGGATGTGCCGTGGCAGCATGCGTTCGCGTTGACGGATCGGCTGCCGGCCGATGATGTGGTGTTGACCATGATCCAGGACGGCGACCACCGCCTGTCGCGGCCGCAGGATATCGCGCGGCTGATCGCGGCAGTGGCGGAGATCGGGTGAAGTCTTGGTCAAGTAACCCGTCATTCCGGGGCGCGAGTGAAACGAGCGCTGCGCGTCGCCCCGGAATGACACCTAGCGCGACGGCGCCACCGTCGTCATCGGCTTCCGCTGCGCCAGCGCCGCGACGGTGGATGACCCGATCGGGCCCTGCTGGTCGTAAAGAAAGCATTCGCCGATCGCGATGCCGTCGGTGGCCTGATGATTCACCACCTCGAAGCCGATCCATTCCTTCACCGGCAGGCGGTGCAGGTACAGCGTTACGTCGCTGTTGATATAGCCGAGGCCCTGATCGCCGGCGTTGGCGAAGGGGCTGGCGAAATCCGCCGCCACCGCCACCCGCACGAATGGCGTCAGCGGCACGCCCTCGACGAGGTCGCGCACTTCGCTCATCCACAGCCGCCGTGGGCCGACGGTGCCCATCGCGCCCATGATCGGGCGGGTGGTCCACTTGCCGTGCATGCCGAGCCGCGGATCGGTGGGCGCGGTGATATCCGCGGGCACGGGCACGTCCCAGTTGGGCGGCGACCACACCGTGCCCTGTGGCTTTTCGGTCTTGCGCAGCAACTGGCAGGAGGCACGCGCCATGGCGACGCCGGCGCTGAAGAAATCAGCCTCTACCAGTTTGATGCGCAGGCCGTCGCGGACCATCCGGGTCTTGACCTCGATCGGCGACAGATTCGGCAGCCGGAACATGTCCACCGTCAGCCGCGCCGGCACGAAATCGTCACCGCCGTGGCGCTGCTCGATCGAAAAAGCCAACAGCCCGATGATGACCCTGCCGTGCAGCGATTTGGGGTCCCACGGGCCGCTCGCGACCGGTGTCGGAATGAAAGTGTCGTGGTCTCGGGTGAAGAACGGCTGGTTTGTCATGGGTAAGGAACCATGACGGAATTCACTCCGTCTGTCATCGTCCGCGAAAGCGGACGATCCAGTACGCCGTGACATATCGGGTCTTCACGGAGGTCTCTGGAATACTGGATGCCCCGCTTTTGCGGGGCATGACAGGAATATTAGGCGTGAGACCATTCCGCGCGGACAGTTTCGTCGCTCTCCGCGCGGATAGCCCTTGCCGCGCGCCCCTCGAACTCCTCGCGCTCCACCAATTGCGACAGGGCCCACACTGCGGCGCCCCGCACCAGCGGGCTTGCGTCATCGAGCAGGCGCTCGGCCTCCGCGGCCAGGGCGCGGTCGTTCGAATTGCCGATCGCGATCAGCACATTGCGAACAAAACGGTCGCGGCCGATGCGCTTGACCGGCGATTTGGTGAATCGTGCGCGAAACGCTGCGTCGTCGAGCCGCGCGAGTTCGGCCAGATCAGGCGCGCGCAAATTTTCGCGCGCGGCCAGTTTGGTTTCGTGCCCGGCTTGCGCGAATTTGTTCCATGGGCAGACCGCGAGACAATCGTCGCAGCCATAGATGCGGTTGCCGATGGCCTTGCGGAATTCTCGCGGGATCGGACCCTTGTTCTCGATGGTGAGATAGGAAATGCAGCGCCGCGCATCGAGCCGGTAGGGTGCCGGAAACGCCGAGGTCGGGCAGATGTCGAGGCAGGCCTGGCACGAGCCGCAGTGATCGGCCTCACGCCCGTCGCGCGGCAGATCGAGCGTGGTAAAAATCGCGCCAAGAAACAGCCAGGAGCCGAATTCGCGCGAAACCAGGTTGGTGTGCTTGCCCTGCCAGCCCAGTCCCGCCGCCTGCGCCAGCGGCTTTTCCATCACCGCTGCGGTGTCGACGAACACCTTGACCTCGCCGCCGGAGGTTGCGACCAGCCATCGCGCCAGTTGCTTCAGCCGCTTCTTGATCAGGTCGTGATAATCCTCGCCTTGCGCATAGACCGAGATCGCGCCGCGCGTCCGCTGTTCGAGCACGGCGAGCGGATTTTCGACGGGGCCGTAATTGACCCCCAGCATGACGATCGAGCGCACGTCCGCCCACAGCACGCGCGGATCGGTGCGGCGCTCGGGCCGGGCGGCGAGCCAGTCCATGTCGCCATGCGCGCCGGCGTCGAGGAAATCGTGGAAATGTTTTCCGGCCTCCGCCAGCACATCCGGACCGGTGACACCGACGCAATCGAATCCCAGCGCGCGCGCTTCGCTGGCGAGCGCGGCCTTCAGAACCGCGGAGATGAGCTTGACGGTTGCGTTCAGAAGTCCAGGTCCACGTAGGTGCGCGACGCCGGCACGCCCGCCAGCCATTCGCTCAAGAGCGGGCGGAACGAGGGTCGGGATTTCACCCGCGCGTACCACGCCTTTGCCGCGTCGTCCTCGACCCATGGCACGTCGCCCAGATAATCGATCGCCGAAAGATGCGCTGCGGCGGCGAGGTCCGCGTAGGTCAGGCGGTCGCCGGCGAGATAGTTCCGCGTCTTCGCCAGCCAGCCGATATAGGCCAGATGATAGCGCACATTTGCTTTCGCCGCGCGGATCACATCCGCCGCCGGCGCCCCGCCGCCGTTCTCCTCGCTCATGAAGCGCTTGTAGATGCGCTCGGTGACCAGCGGATGGGAGGCCTCCTCGAAGAACTTGTCGTTGAACCAGGCCATCAGCCGGCGCACCTCGATGCGCTCGCCCATCGTCGACGGCAACAGCCGCCGTTCGCCCAGTTCACGGCCGTGGGTCTCGTCGAGATATTCGGCGATGATGCCGGCGCCGGGGATCGCGGGGCGCCCCTCGGCGATCAACACCGGCGTGGTGCCCGCGGGGTTGAGCGCGAGAAACGCCTCGCGGCGCTCCCAGGCCCGCTCTTCCACCAGCCGCGCATCGAGGCCGTGTTCGCCGAGCGCCAGGCGGACGAAGCGCGAATGCGGACAAAACGAATGATGAAACAGTGTGAACATGAGCCCTTGATAGGTGTGAGCTGCTTAAGGAACCCTCACCGCCTCGCAGCGCGCCAAACTACCTAAGCGGCTGAGCGAGGCAACCTGTGTTTTTGCTTTTTTGCGATTGCGGCAGGGTGCCGAATAGGCGAGAAGAACCGGCGATTTTCGGCCAAAACGGACCAGGTCATGATGTCTGATGCATTGCGGGCGGTGATTCTCGGCATTGTCGAGGGCGTCACGGAATTCCTGCCGGTCTCCTCGACCGGCCATTTGTTGCTGGCGGAACGGTTTTTCGATCTCGGCCAAGGCAGTTTCTGGAACAGTTTTTCGATCCTGATTCAGCTCGGCGCCATCCTCGCGATCGTCGTGCTTTATTTCGGCAAATTGTGGAGCGTGGCGTTCGGCATGTTCTCCAATGCCGAAGACAGGCGGTTCGTGATCGGCCTGTTGGTGGCGTTTTTGCCGGCCGCCGTGATCGGCGCTGCCTTGGGTGGCTACATCAAGGCCTATCTGTTCAATCCGTGGGTGGTGTGTTTTTCGCTGATCGTCGGCGGCGCCATCCTGTTGTGGGTGGACCAGCTCGATCTCGATCCGCACCAGCACGACGCCACGACCTTTCCGCTGCCGATGTATCTCGGCATCGGTTTCGCGCAGTGCCTGGCGATGATCCCCGGGGTGTCGCGCTCCGGCGCCAGCATCGTGGCGGCGATGCTGTTCGGCGCCGACAAGCATGCCGCGGCGGAGTTTTCGTTCTTCCTGGCGATCCCGACCATGGTCGGTGCCTTTGCCTACGAATCCTACAAGAACCGCGCCGAAATGAGCCTCGATCACGCCGGCATCATCGCGATCGGATTCGTGGTGTCGTTCGTCGTCGCCATCATCGTGGTGAAATCGTTCTTGAGCTACGTCACCCGCCACGGCTTTTCGCTGTTCGCCTGGTGGCGCGTGATCGTCGGCACGCTCGGCCTGATCGCGCTGGCAATGGGACGGTAATTCCCTGTCGTCCCTGCGAAAGCAGGGACCCATAACCACAGGCCGGTGTATTTGCGATAGCTGGAGCTCTGTCTGGTGTAACAACGAACATCGGTGGTTGATGGGGTGGACGGCCCCCTACGGCATCAGTTGTGCCAGAATGAGGTTGTTGCAAATCTCAGACAAGGGAGCCGTCCGTGGACCAGATTATCCGCATTGGAATGGATACGTCGAAGCATATTTTTCAGCTGCATG
>DATNMT010000490.1:0-5382 GCA_035602495.1 Bradyrhizobium sp. | reverse complement strand
CTTCTGGCCGAAGCGGCCGGCTTCGCACAGCGCGTCGGCGATTTCCGACTTGATGCCGCGGTCCTTGCGCGAGCGCCAGCCGATATCAAGGCCGGCCAGATCGCCCATAGCGAACGGGCCCATCGGCATGCCGAATTTGGTCACGACCGCGTCGACCTGCTGCGGCAGCGCGCCCTCGAACAACAGTTTTTCGGCCTGCTTGCCGCGCTGCGCCAGCATGCGGTTGCCGACAAAGCCGTCGCAGACGCCGACCACCGCCGGCACTTTTGCGATCTTGCGGGCGACTGCCACCGCGGTGGTCAGCGCGTCCGGCGCGGTCTTTTCCGCGCGCACGATTTCTCACAGCTTCATCACATTGGCCGGCGAGAAGAAGTGCATGCCGAGCACGTCCTGCGGCCGCTTTGTCACCTTGGCGATCTCGTCGATGTTGAGATAAGAGGTGTCGGAAGCCAGCACCGCGCCCGGTTTTGCAAACTTGTCCAGGGCTGCGAACACTTCCTTCTTGATCGCCATGGTCTCGAACACGGCTTCGATCACCAGATCGGCATCCCTGACGTTCTCGATGCCGACCACGCCGTTGATCAGGGCCATGCGCTTGGCGGGCGCGTCCGCCGGAATGCCGCCGCGGGCGGCGGTCGCCTCATAATTCTTCTGCATCACGCCCATGCCGCGCTTGAGTTGCTCTTCGCCGGTCTCGATCAAGGTCACCGGAATACCGGCATTGGCGAACGACATCGCGATACCGCCGCCCATGGTGCCGGCGCCGATGATGGCGACCCGCTCGACATTGCGCGGCTTGGTCCCCTCGGGGACGCCGGCGATCTTGGCGGCCTCGCGCTCGCTAAAGAAGGCGTAGCGCTGCGCCTTCGACTGGTCGCTCGACACCAGCTTGAGAAAACCCTCGCGCTCCTTCTTCAGCCCCTCGTCGAACGGCAGGTCGATGGCGGCGCCGACCGCATCCGCCGCGGCGAATGGCGCTTCCAGCCCGCGCGCCTTCTTGGTGAGCGCTGCGACCGCATTGGTGAAGATCGAGCGGTCGGCTTTCGCGGCGGCGAGCTTGGAGTCGTCATCGCGCAGCTTGCGCAGCGGGCGCTTCTCGGCCAGCACCTTGCGGGCAAAGGCTTCGCCGCCGGAAGCCGGACCCTCGACGATTTCCTCGATCAGGCCGTTCTTGAGCGCCTCCTGCGCGCTGATCGGATCGCCGCTGACGATCATCTTGACCGCGAGCTCGGGCCCGACCGCGCGCGGCAGTCGCTGGGTACCGCCGGCGCCCGGCAACAGCCCGAGTTTGACCTCGGGCAGGCCGAGGCGCGCGTCCCTGGCCGCGACCCGGAAATGACAGGCCAGCGTCACCTCGAGCCCGCCGCCGAGCGCGGTGCCGTGGATCGCGGCCACGATCGGCTTCGGCGAGTTCTCCATGACCGTCAACACTTCGTGTAGGCCCGGCGGCTTCGACGGCTTGCCGAATTCGGTGATGTCGGCGCCGGCGATGAAGGTGCGGCCGCCGCAGGTCAATACGATCGCCTGCACTTGCGGATCGGCAATCGCACTGTTCATGCAATCGAGAATACCGCCGCGCACCGCGGCGCTCAGCGCGTTCACCGGAGGGCTGTTGACCGTGACGATGGCAATGACGTCATGACGTTCGAGCTTTACGACTTCGTTCACGAGACTCTCCCTGGCTACCTTGTTCTTGGTTGCGCCGATCTGGTTCCTGGTTGCGCCGATGCGGCTTTACCGGCCATTTCGCAGTGCGGAATTTAATTCCACATCTTGACAGGGAGGGTTATTTTGAAGCACGTCCCTTGTCAACGAAATCCCCGCAGCAGAGGCCATGAAACGTCCAGGCAAGAAGGTGGCGACCGATCGCAGCTTCGTCGTCGCGCTTTCCCGCGGGCTCGATGTGTTGCGCGCATTCCGTCCCAATGACGGGCTTCTCGGCAATCAAGAGATCGCGGCCCGTACCAATTTGCCGAAGCCGACCGTTTCCCGGCTGACCTATACCTTGACCAAGCTGGGCTACCTTACACCGGTTCCGCGGTTCGAGAAATATCAGCTGGCGCCCTCGGCCATGGCGCTCGGCTATGCCGCGCTTGCCAACCTCGGCGTTCGGCATTTGTCCGAGCCGTTTCGCGAAGAAGTGATGCGCGAGACTGGCGGCGCGGTCGCAGTCGGCGGCCGGGACCGCACCAGCATGATTTATTTCGGCCAGAGCCGCGGCATGACGCTGGGTGTCCAACTGGACGTCGGCTCGCGGATTCCGATCGCCACCACAGCGATGGGGCGGGCCTATGTCTTCGCGCTGCCGGACGACGAGCGCGCCGCGCTGTTGCGGGAACTGCGCGAGCATTACGGCAGCCGCTGGCCGAAGCTGCGCGACGGCATCGAGCGCGCCGGCGAAACCATCGCCAAACTCGGTTTTGCGATCTCGGCCGGCGAGTGGCATGACGACATCCACGCCGTCGGCGTAGCACTAAAGCTTAATGACGGAACCGGTCCATATGCGTTTAACTGCGGCGCGCCGGCATTCCGCTTTACGGAAGATCGGCTGCGCAACGATATTGGACCTCGCCTCGTGGCGATGGTAAGGAACATCGAGGCGGCGCTCGGGGGAGCGGCGCCACAATCAAAAAAAGAAGAAAGCAAAAAGTTGAGAGCAGGAGGGAAAGTTGCACGTGTGGTCGAGGGGATCAGGTAGCCTTCATCATGGTGTCCGGCGAACGGTTTCGCCCGGTCATTCCGGTCGAGCCGGCTCGGGCGGAACAAGATGACGCAGGCCCAGCTCGCGCAGGGACAATATCCCCTGCTTGCGGTTCGCGACGTCAGCGTCGTGTTCGGCGGCATCATCGCGCTGAATGGCGTGTCGTTCGACATGCATCAGGGCCAGATCCTCGGCCTGATCGGACCGAACGGCGCCGGCAAGACCACGCTGTTCAACTGCCTCTCCCGGCTCTACCAGCCGAGCGCCGGCGACATCCTGATGGAGGGCCAAAGCATCCTGTCGCGGCCGCCGCACCGGATCGCCGAAATCGGCATCGGCCGCACCTTCCAGAACGTGGCGCTGTTTCCCAACCTTTCGGTGCTCGACAACGTCCGGGTCGGCACCCATGCCCGCACCAACTCCGACATCATCAGCGACTCGCTGAAGCTCGCCTGGGTCCGCCGCGGCGAGGCCGAACTCAACAAGCGCGTCCATGAGATCATCAGCTACCTCAACCTCGACGACGTCGCCCATGTCACGGTTTCCGGCCTGCCGTTCGGCACCCAGAAGCGGGTCGAGCTGGCCCGGGCGCTGGCGGCCGAACCGAAGATCCTGCTGCTCGACGAGCCCGCCGGCGGCCTCAACCACGAGGAAGTCCATGTGCTCGGCGACCTGATCCGCCGCATCCGCGACGACCGTCACGTCACCGTGCTGCTGGTCGAGCACCACATGGGCCTGGTGATGTCGATCGCCGACCACGTGGTCGCGCTGAATTTCGGCCGCAAGCTGGCCGAGGGCACGCCGGCGCAGGTGCAGTCCGACCCGGATGTCATCAAGGCCTATCTGGGGAGCAAGGACCAATGACCGCGATGCTCAACGTAAGGGACCTGCGCGCCTATTACGGCCAGGTCCAGGCGCTGCACGGTCTCGAGTTCGGTCTCAACGAGGGCAGCCTGACCACGCTTTTGGGCGCCAACGGCGCCGGCAAGACCACCACCCTCCGCGCGATCTGCAACATGGTGCGCTCGACCGGGGCGATCGAATTCGACGGCGCCTCGCTCGCCGGCCGCTCCACCGAGAACATCGTCCGCCTCGGCATCGCGCACGTGCCGCAGGGCCGCGGCACCTTCACCACCATGACGGTGGAGGAAAACCTCCAGCTCGGCGCCATCACCCGCAAGGACAAGGCCGGCGTGGTGTCCGATATCGAGCGCATGTACGATCACTTCCCGGTGCTGAAGGAGCGGCATACCCAGCAGGCAGGCACGCTGTCCGGCGGCGAACAGCAGATGCTGGCGGTCGCTCGCGCGCTGATGCTGCGGCCACGGCTGATGCTGCTGGACGAGCCGTCGTTCGGGCTCGCGCCGCTGGTCGTGCGCGACCTGTTCAAGATTCTCGGCAAGATCAACCGCGAGGACAAGGTCACCATCCTGGTGGTCGAGCAGAACGCGCAGCTGGCGCTGGAGCTCGCCGATACGGCCTATGTGATCGAGACCGGCCGCATCGTGATGTCGGGAAATGCGGCCGAGATCGCCAACAACGAAGACGTCCGTAAATCCTATCTGGGCTACTGAGGAGCGCGGCCATGGAACTTTTCACCAATCAAATCCTGGCCGGCATCTCCACCGGCGCGATCTATGCCTGCATGGCACTCGCCGTCGTCATGATCTACCAGGCGATCGACCATCTCAACTTCGCGCAAGGCGAGATGGCGATGTTCTCGACCTTCGTCTCCTGGCAGCTGATGCAATGGGGCGTGCCCTACTGGGGAGCTTTCATGCTCACGCTGGCCTTTTCGTTCGCGGGCGGTGTCGCGATCGAGCGGCTGCTGTTCAGGCCGCTGGCGAAGGCGCCGATCCTGACCAACGTTGCCGGTTTCATCGCGCTGTTTGCCATCATCAACAGCGTCGCCGGGCTGATCTGGGACTTCACCATCAAGCAATATCCGACGCCGTTCGGCTCGCATCCGTTCCTCGGCAGCCAGCTGATTTCGACCCACCAGGCCGGCATGATCGGCGTCACCGTGCTGCTGCTGATCGCGCTGTATTTCTTCTTCCAGTTCACGCGGATGGGGCTGGCGATGCGCGCCGCCGCCTCATTGCCTGAATCGGCGCGGCTGGTCGGCATCAATACCTCATGGATGATCGCGCTCGGCTGGGGCATGGCGGCGGCGATCGGCTCGATCGCCGGCATGCTGATCGCGCCGGTGGTGTTCCTGGAGCCGAACATGATGGGCGGCGTCCTGATCTACGGATTTGCCGCCGCCGTGCTCGGCGGCCTGACCAGCCCGTTCGGCGCCGTGATCGGCGGCTTCCTGGTCGGCATCTTCGAGAACCTCGCCGGGACCTATATCCCCGGCGTCGGCAATGAACTGAAACTGCCGATCGCACTGGCGCTGATTATCACCGTGTTGGTTGTCAAACCGGCTGGGCTGTTTGGCCGGCCCATCGTGAAGCGAGTTTGATCATGAGCGCAATTGACGAAGTCGTCACCGAAGCACCAGCGGTCGAGGCCGTTCCCAAGCGGGCGATGACGCTCGGCACCGGCACCTCGCTGATCATGCTCGGGTTGCTGATCCTGGTACCGTTGTTCGTCAAGAATTTCATCATCTTCCAGCTGACGATGCTGCTGATCTACGGGCTTGCCGTGCTGGCGCTGAACATCCTGACCGGCGGCAGCGG
>DATNMT010000411.1:0-3970 GCA_035602495.1 Bradyrhizobium sp. | reverse complement strand
CATGCTCGGCGTGCGGCTTGTCGCCTTCCCGAGTCGGCCCGGCACACGAGTCCGGGTATGGATGAGACCTCCCAGCCACCGCATGGGGCTCGCGCTTGCGGTGATAGGCAAGCCCGCGCAGGCCGTAGACGCTGGCGCCGGCGCCCAGCCGCAACCGGATGGTTTCAGTGTAGTCGGCGATGGCGCGATCGTACTGGCCGAGATTGAGCGCCGCGCCGGCGCGGACGAAATGGGCGAGCGGCAGATCGGGATTGAGGCGCACCGCCTGTTCGCCGTCGGCGAGCGCGCGATCGTTTTGATGGCTCACGGTCCAGAAATTGGCGCGGTTGGCAAAGCCTTCCGCGTAATCCGGCGCGATCTTGATGGCCTCATTGAGGTCGGCTTCGGCCTCGGCGAGGTTTGCGCTTGAGCGTGCGGGCGGTAGCCGCGCTGCGCATAGGCCGCAGCCAGCGGCCGCCCGCTGACGGTGCCGGAATCGATCACCAGCGAGCAGCTGGTGATGGCTTGGTCCGGCGTGGCCTGATCGCACGCGCGCGCGGCCTCGTCGGATATCAGCTGTGCATGGGCCGGCACAGAGCCGAGCAAGGCCCAGCAAAGGCCGCTGGATATGCAGATCGATGCGAAAATAGAATACGGCTTGCCCATGACGACGCCTCGGGGAGCGAACGGATCGGTTCTACCGAAGTCGCCCTGGGGTCGCCCGAGGTTCAATCGTGGCCACGCGGTGTTGGCGCGACCCGCTCCCGCCCACCCTTTCCGGGCCGGCCGGGCCTGGATCATTCCGGATCGTCAGTCGGTTATCCACCCGGTTCGACGCCGGCCAGGCGCCGCCCGGGATTGGGTCGCGGCCGCAACTAGTTCCGGAAATCGATACTGCGCAGGATGATGCCGGGAGGCCTGCCTTCGAACTCCATGGCAAGGAACTTGCGATCGGCGCGCGCTTCGATCTGGTCGCGCAGTCTCATGAACTGGGCTTCGCGCTGGTCCGGCTTGCTCCGCACCTCGCTCTCCAGGTCATCCAGGGCGGAGGTGCTGACCGCACAGGAGATCTCCTTCTCACCGTCAATCATCGAAAACAGGATGACCATCCGGTCGTATTCGTAGCCTCGATAGCTGCCGCGGGTGAGGGACATTCGACCTTCCTCCTGTAAAGGGAGTTGCTCTCTCGAAAAATATGGTGGTGTCGCGTCAAGGCAACACGACGCGCGCGGCTTTCGAGGCCTTTGGCGGCGGCGGATCGATCTCGGCGATCCTGCGAAGGCAATCGGCCTCGGAAACATGCGGCCCCGAAACAAAGGTTCCGCTTACCTTGGTGCTGTACCAGCCCGATTCAACTCCGAGCCAGAGCGACTCCTCGGTCTTGACGTGGCGCGGCGACAGATTTTGCATGAGGTGTTCCTTCGGGAGCGCGCGCGATTTTGCATCGAACGCTGGGTGAGGCATCCGGTTGCTCGGCGAACAACCGTTGGTTCAGCTCTCGCCGGAGAGCCGGGTAAAATCCGCAAATACCGCCGCGACCAGATCGCGGTGACGGGTGTCGGCCGGCGACAGCCCCGCAGCGTACAAATTCAGGACATAGCGCGCCTTGGCGGCCGCCTCCGGCCAGCAGGCCGCGGGGGCCGACAGCAGCTGGTTTTCGAGTACTCCCTGTCGATCGCGCAGTTCCCTGGCGTTGTTCTCGACATCCGCCAGGATGCGCCGGATGTCAGTGGCTTTTTGCGCGGCCATGCCGCGGTGGCTGTCGAGATCGAGCGGCTTGTCACTCACGCGGGCGCGCTCGCGTCAATTCGCTGCGCATCGGACAAGGCGATCGAGCCGATGGAAATCATCTCCATCGCCGAACTGCGCGACGCCGCCGGCACCATGATCATGGTGGCGACACGGCGAAACGAGGCGAACGACAATCCTTCGATCATCTCCTCATCCGTGATGACCTCGTAGGCACCGGCAGGCAGCAGCCGATCGACGCCCTCGATCCGGAAAGGATGTCTGAAGGTAATGGTTTCCCGCCGCGAGCGCATGGTCATGCCGGTTTGCCTTTGGCAAACAGCTCAGCGCCGACGCAATTGTTGTGCATGCGTTTACCCTGCGCTCTTTTGGTCCGATTAGCTATCGCTTTCTCGCGGGATCGGCGGCGCCGGGTCGAATAAGCCCTCGGCCGCCTTGCGGCGGACGGCTTTCATAGCCATCTTTGCGGCGCGCCGGAACATTTCCCGCAACTTGCAGCCGCAATTGCCGTACGATCCGGGCGCCGCCTGCGGCGATACGTTCACGTCCCTTCAACTGCGGTCCAGACAGCCGCGCCGTTCCGCCCGGTGGAAGCGCCTGCCATCTTCAAGACAGCGCGAGCCCGGTCGAATCAGGGGTTTCGCATGAAGATTCGCGTCGGCTACGAGATGATCTACGATTTTCCGCAGCCGACGCCCCTGATCGCGGTGCTGGGCACGCACTTCACGCGGGCGTCCGACGTTATCGTGCCCGACTACCTGACCATCAGCCCTTCCGTGCCGATCACGCCCTATCGCGATGGCTTCGGCAACTGGTGCAGCCGGATCGTCGCGCCGGCCGGCCGGGTGCGCCTCGCGGCCGATGGAACGGTGCGCGACAGCGGCCTGCCCGACGTGATCGTGCCATCGGCGGCGCAACACGCGGTGGAGGATCTGCCGGCCGAGGCCATCGTCTATCTGCTCGGCAGCCGCTACTGCGAAACCGACCGGCTTTCCGATGTTGCATGGAAGCTGTTCGAGAAGACCCCGCCGGGCTGGCCGCGGGTCCAGGCCATTTGCGATTACGTTCACCATCACATCGCCTTTGGTTACGAGCACGCGCGGGCGACCATGACGGCGTGGGACGTGTTCAACGAGGGCAAGGGCGTGTGCCGCGACTACGCGCATTTGGCCATCGCGTTCTGCCGCTGCATGAACATTCCCGCGCGATATTGCACCGGCTATCTCGGCGACATCGGCATGCCGCTGCCGTGGGCCGCCGGGGATTTCGCCGGCTGGTTCGAGGCCTATCTCGGCGGCCACTGGTACACCTTCGATGCGCGCAACAACATTCCGCGGATCGGCCGCGTCCTGATCGCCCAGGGCAGGGACGCCGCCGACGTTCCGCTGACCCAGACTTTCGGGCCAAACACGCTGGTCAGCTTCAAGGTATGGACTGACGAGATCGAGTAGGCGGCCAAACCCGATCCATCAATCGATCTGGCCGCGGCGCTTGCTCAGCGCCTGGGCCTCCTCCGCCGGCGCGGGCGCGGGGCCGGCGGCGAAGGATCGCGGCTGGGTCAGCACTTCCGGCTTCAGGATGTCGTCGAGCTGCTCGCGCGTCAGAAGCTGCCTGGCCAGCACCAGATCGGCGACGCTTTGACCGGTGACCAGCGCCTGCTGGGCGATCTCGGTGGCATTGGCGTAGCCGATATAGGGATTGAGCGCCGTGACGATGCCGATCGAGTTCTCGACGCCGCGGCGCAGGTGCTCGCGATTGGCGGTGATGCCGCTGACGCAGCGGGTCGCCAGCGTCAGGCAGCCGGCGCGGAGATGGTTGACGCTCTTGAACAGGCTGTGGGCGATGATCGGCTCGAACGCATTGAGCTGCAACTGACCGGCCTCGGCCGCGAAGGAAACCGTGATGTCGTTGCCGATCACCTCGAAGGCGATCTGGTTGACGACCTCGGGGATCACCGGATTGACCTTGCCCGGCATGATGCTGGAACCGGCCTGCATCGGCGGCAGATTGATTTCGCCGAGCCCGACGCGGGGGCCCGACGACAACAGCCGCAGGTCGTTGCAGGTCTTCGACAGTTTTACCGCGACCCGCTTCAGCACGCCGGAGAGCTGCACGAAACTGCCGCAGTCCTGCGTCGCCTCGATCAGGTTGGTCGCGGTGATGACCGGAGTGCCGGTGACGTCGCGGATGTGCTGGCAGACCAGCCTTGCATAGTCCGGATGCGCATTGATGCCGGTGCCGA
>DATNMT010000410.1:0-10170 GCA_035602495.1 Bradyrhizobium sp. | reverse complement strand
ATGTGGCGGCTCGCGCCGCGCTCAGTCCATACGATCACGACCATCCGGCCCTGAAGGAAGCCGGCGCTGATCCGGCGAACCTCGCCATAGTCGAAGCGATAGTCGACCATCGTCACCGTGTCGCCGGAAAACACCCTTTCCGCGTCAACCGCGAAGTCGAGCCCGCGATGTGCCAGGGTCCAATCGCGTTTGGCGGGATCGAAGGTCATTTTCATTGTTATTATGTAACTACGTAATTCGGTCGTCGGCAAGCATTATGTTACTACATAATTGATGATTTTGCGGGGACTCGTGGCGCAACTCGGATTTCGGTTCCCTCGCGCGCTCGTGCTTGCCATTCCCCCGCCATTCACCCACAATCAGCGCGCGCAATGCTTGGGGGATTCATGTTGGCTGTCAGACTGACCAATTTCCAGCTCGGCTTGTGGCTGGCAACCGCGCTTGCGGTTTCGGCGTGGCCCGCCGCCGGCCGGGCCTATACTCCCGAACAGCAGCAAGCCTGCAGCGACGATGCGATGCGTCTCTGCGGCGCCTTTGTTCCGGATGTCGACCGCATCACCGCTTGCATGGTCCAGAACAAATCGCAGCTCAGCCCGGGTTGCCGCGTCTACTTCAGGCCCGAGCCGGAGGCCGCGGTCACGCCGGTCGCCGCGGGAAGGCCGATGAGCATCAAGCCGGCGTCTTCGAAAAAGCCGGTCAACGCCAGGTCCCGCAAACCCAAAAAGCCGGCCAAGCCCAGCGCTAGCTGAGCCCGCCAAAATCGTTGCCTCAAAGGCCGGCGGCACGGCTGCACGGACAGGTTGAGCGATTGGACGCGATGCCGGCGTTCAGGAAGGCCTTTCAAGACCTGCCCAGACGCTTCTTTCGATTCGAATTCCGCGATTTTGCGGGTGCGCGTGCGATGCAGGTGTGACTCAAAAGCCGCTATCTGTGACTCAAAAGCCCGTCCCGTGACGAATCAGTGGCTTCGCCACAATTGTGCGTAAATTTTTCTTTCACGAATCAGCGCGCTGATTCATTTTCGCTATCTGGGGTCAATCTGGAGGCGAAGGTATGAACGTCATTGTTTTCGCATCGCGCAAGGGAGGTTCGGGGAAAAGCACCCTGGCCGCCCATCTCGCTGCGCATGTCCACAAGGCAACGAAGCCAACTCTGCTGATCGACGCCGATCCGCAGGCGTCGTTGACCCTGTGGCACAAGCTGCGCGGCACCAACGAACCGCCGATCAAAACCGCGGTCAATTCCGTGAGCGGGCTGGTCGCCGCGGCAAAGCGCGATGGCTTCGAATGGGTCTTCATCGACACGCCGCCGAACATGTCGGCCGTGGTCGAGGATTCCATCCGGAACGCCACCATGGCGATCATTCCGGCGCGGCCGGGGGTATTCGACGTCAATGCGGTGCAGGAAACCATTCAGACCTGCCGCGCGGCGCGCAAGCCCTATGCGGTCGTGCTCAATGGCGCCCCGGCACGCCGGGACGACGCGGAAAGCCCGATCGTCACCATCGCGCGCGAATCGCTGGCCAAATTCCGGGCGCCGGTATGGGGCGGCCAGATCACCAACCGCGCCGACCTGTTGATGGCGCTCAGCCATGGCGAAGGCGCCCGCGAATATTATGCGGAAGGCCGCGCGGCGGCCGAGATCGGCCGGCTGTGGGCAGCGATCGAACGCTCGGTGAAGGCGATCCGCGGATCGGTGCCGGCGAGCGGGGCGATGCACAGGCAGGCGGCATAACCGCCGGGGCTTGAAGCTTGAAGGAATGCGCGCGCGTGTTCGCGCGTTTTTCCGTTATGCCTGATTATGAGAGGGTGTGAAGCAACGTGTCCCCGACGCGGGGCAGCGTTCTCCCGGCGATGCAAAGCATCGTCCGGTCACGATGCACCGCACAGCCGGGACCCAAGGCGCCTCCAGATGGGCCCCGGCTCTGCTGCGCAGCGTCCGGGGCACGCGATTCTTCAGGCCTAAGCGACCATCAGCATGTAGAAGACGATCACCGGCGACAGGCACAGGATCACCGACCAGATGCCGACCGCCCACAGAATGTCTTCGATGGCAAATCCCTGTGGCATGGGCCTGGAAGGACCCGGCTGTACAGGCGCAGTAAAATCCTGCTGTTCAGCGAATGGATAATCCAGAGTAGTCATAACGCCCCCGCGTTTCTTGTTTTTGCAGCTACCTCATAGCCGTCGGATTTTAAAAAGCCGGTCGCGATTTCGCTCGCATTTGAACACAGGTGCTACTGCGGATTAACCACGGCGGCACCTTGTGGCGTTCTCAGCTTCCGGTCAGCAGGCGAAATGCCAGCACCGGCGTCAGGCCGAGCAGCATCGCCCACAGGCCGAACGACGACACCAGCAACAGATCCTGCACGGCTTCGCCACGCGTGGAAGCGAGCTTGCCGGCATTGCGAATGGTTTGCGTCGTCATGGTTTCCCCCCGTGTTGGTTATTTGCGGGGATTCAATACGCCTCAAAATTTAAAGTCGCGGCTGCAGCCTCGCTCGGATTTGAATCGCCGGCGTCACCGCGCATTAACCACGCGGTCCGTGCTTGGTGTCCCGGACGCGGTGCAGCGCCCCTTCAGCGCTGCTCCGCAGAGCCGGGACCCACATCGAAGCAGCGCCTGGACCCCGGATCAGCAGCGCACCACGCCGCGAAGGCATAGCGCGACGAAGACGCGCGTGAACGCGCTGGTGGCGCTGTGCAGCATCCGGGGAACAATATCACGCGCGCCCTCTATGCAACCCGCGTTGACGCGGTCGTTCGCCGCTCGATCTCCAGATCGAGCCGGGCGGCCAGTTTTGCGCTCACCTCCGTCATCGGCAGCCGCAGCTCCGCGCTGTCGATCAATCCGGTGCGCCACAGCCAATGCTTGATCGGCGCCGGGCTCGGCTCGGAAAACAACAGCCGCGTCAGATCGGCAACCGAGCGCCAGCGCGCCAGCGCGGCGTCGTGCTGGCGCGCCGCCGTCAGATGGTGGATTGCCGCGAAAATTTCCGTCTCGACATGTGCCGACGCCAGGATGCCGCCGTCGGCGCCATCGGCCAGCGCCTCCTGATATTGCGTGTCCTCGCCGGTCAGGACGGCGAAGTCTCGCGGACGGCGGCGCAACAGATCGAGCGACTGGTTGCGGTCGGCGCTGCAATCCTTGCACCCAACGATGTTCGGATGCGCGGCCAGATCAAGCATCGCCTCATTGCCGAGATTGACGCAGGTCCGGTAGGGAATGTTGTAGAGCAGCACCGGATGCCCGGCGCGCTCCGCGAGCGCCGTGAAGTGCAGCGCTAATCCGCGCTGCGACGGTCGCGAATAATATGGGCAGGAGATCAGATAGAAGCCGATCGGCCATGCCGCCGTTCGCTCGAGCGTCTGCAGCAAGGCGCGGGTGTCGCTGCCGGACAGGCCGAGGCAGATCGGAAGATCCCTCGGCCCGGTTTCATCGCGAACCGTGCGCACCAGCCGCTCGGTTTCCTCCGGCGACAGCGTCAGGCTCTCGCCGGTGGTGGCGGCCAGGATCAATCCGTTGACGGGCAGGGCCGCGTAGTGCCGCGCCAGCCGGCGCAGCGACGTCTCGTCGAGCGCGCCGTCGCGGAACGGCGTGACGAGCGGCAACCAAAGGCCGTGCAGGAAAATTCTGATGTCGGAAGTGTGACGCCCGGAAGCGTGATGTTCGGTCATTGTCCATCTCCTGGTGAGCCGGAGACGGAGCCATAAAAAACCCCGTCCAGACGGCGGGGTTTTTGCAGATCGGGATTGGCGAGAAGTCTATCGCGCGCGTCGATCCGAAGCCCCCGGAACGGGAGCTTTTTTCGACAGCGCTGCCGTGCGAGGACTCATCGTGGGCAAATCATGCTCGGCGGAACCGAACCTGTCAACGCGTGGAACCGGTGCAGCCGCGTGCAAGCGATCGAAAGACCAAAAAAAAGCCGGGCTCGAAAGAGCCCGGCTCAAGGTATTGGCCACGTGAGGCCGACACAATCACCTTCCAAGAGGGATTACTGAGCGCTCGCACCGCTGGAGGAGGGGGACAAATGCGCAGCACGAAAACTCAGCGTGAAAACAGTATGATCCGCGGGAGCGCCTTGCGGCAAGCGCCCGCGCCGCATGTCAGTCATGCGGAGATCGGGGGCTTATCGATCGATAATCAGGACGGCCAGCGCTGCGCCTTGCTGACCACGAAGTCGCGGAACACCTGGACCCGCGCCACCGTCTTCAATTCCTCGGGATAGACGAAATAGGTGTCGACCTGGATCGAATCGGTCTCGCCGAACAGCTGCACCAGGCGGTTGTTCTCCTCGACCAGATAGTCCGGGAGCGCTGCGATGCCGAGGCCCTGCTGACAGGCCCTGACAAGGCCGAGGATGTTGTTGACCTTGAAATAGGCCTCGCGCGGGCCGGAGCCGTTGCGGCCGGCATCGATCAGCCAGTTGCGGTTCTGCAGGTGCGGTTGAACCTGTGTGTCACTCAGCATGATGATGCGATGCGCGTCGAGATCGTCGAGCGTGCGCGGCGTGCCGAAGCGCTTGATGTATTCCGGCGAGCAATAGGCATGGAAGCCGATCGAAAACAGCTTGCGCTGAATCAGATCGGGCTGGGTCGGCTTGCGGGTACGAATCGCGACGTCGGCCTCGCGCATCGACAGGTCCAGCTCCTCGTCCATCACGAGCATGGAAATCCGGATTTCCGGATAAAGCGCGGTGAATTCGTGGAGCCGCGGAATCAGCCAGTTGATGCCAAGGGCCGGCGGCGTCTGGATCTTGAGATCGCCGCTCGGCCGCTCGCGGCTGTCGGTCAGTTTCGCCCGCGCCGCCTGCAGCTGCATGAACACGTCATGCGCGGTGCGGAACAGCAGGTCGCCCTGCTCGGTGAGAATCAGGCCGCGCGCGTGGCGGTGGAACAGCGACACCGACAATTCCTGCTCCAGCGCGCTGACCTGCCGCGACACCGCCGATTGCGACAGGCCGAGCTGCTCGCCGGCATGCGTGAAGCTTCCCGCTTCCGCCGCCGCGTGAAACACCTTCAGCTTGTCCCAATCCATATCGGTAAATCCGTTGCGAGTTCGAGCCATGATTATTCCGCCGCCGCGCGGTCGCTCGCGCGCAGGGCGAGAAAGCGTTCGGCTTCAAGGGCTGCCATGCAGCCGAGGCCGGCGGCCGTCACGGCCTGCCGCCAGGTTTCGTCGGCGACGTCGCCGGCGGCGAACACGCCGGGCATCGAAGTGGCGGTCGAGTTCGGCGCCACCTCGACATAGCCGGATGGTTTCAGCTTGATCTGGCCCTGGATCAGTTCGGTTGCCGGCGCGTGTCCGATCGCGATGAAGACACCGTCGGCCGGCAGTTCGCTGACAACCCCGGTCTTGACGTTCTTCAGCCGCACATGGGTGACCTTGCCGGGATTTTCGGTGCCGCAGATTTCGTCGATCGCCGAATCCCACACCACCTTGATCTTGGGGTTCCTGAACAGCCGCTCCTGCAGGATGCGCTCGGCACGGAAATGGTCGCGGCGATGCACGATCGTCACTTGCGAGGCAAAGTTGGTCAAAAACATCGCCTCCTCGACCGCGGTGTTGCCGCCGCCGACCACGACCACCGGTTTGCCGCGATAGAAGAATCCGTCGCAGGTCGCGCAGGCCGAGACGCCAAAGCCCTTGAATTTCTCCTCCGACGGCATGCCGAGCCAGCGCGCCTGCGCGCCGGTGGCCAGGATCACGGTTTCGGCGAGATAGACATCGCCGGAGTCGCAGGTCAGGCGGAACGGCCGCGGTCCCAGTTCGAGCCGGGTGACGAGATCGGTGACGATCTTGGTGCCGACATGGGCGGCCTGTTTCTCCATCTGCTCCATCAGCCACGGACCCTGGATGACGTCGGCAAAGCCGGGATAATTTTCCACGTCGGTGGTGATGGTGAGCTGGCCGCCGGGCTGGATGCCCTGAATCAGCACGGGTTCGAGCATCGCGCGCGCCGCGTAGATCGCCGCGGTGTAGCCAGCCGGGCCGGAACCAATGATGACGACCTTGGCATGGATAGGGGCAGACATAGGCAGACCGCTCTCTCACGGGGATTTGGCTAGCGCTTAGCCGGAATGAGCCCCGAAAGGCGTCGCAGCGGCGCGGAAAGTGTCAAATCCAAGTCTAGGACATCTGGCAAGCTATGCAAGAATTGCAATCCATATCGGCAAAAATTCCCCGTGAGCGGGGGAAAATGGCGCGGCGCACGCGCAATAAAATTGCGCAAAGCTTGCCAGCTCGCTAAGACTGTTGCCAACCGCCATCACCCGCATCGCCAGCCCAGGATCCGGACCCGCGTGTCGAAGAACCTTGACGAGATCGACCTCAAAATTCTCAGCGAAATCCAGGCCGACGGCCGAATCACCAATGTTGAGCTGGCCAAACGGGTCGGCATTTCTCCGCCGCCCTGCCTGCGCCGGGTGCGAACGCTGGAGGAAGATGGCTACATCCTCGGCTATCGCGGACTGCTCGATCCGCGCCGGCTCGGCTTCGACGTCACGGTGTTCGCCTCCGTGCATCTGTCGAGCCAGGCCGACGCCGATCTGCGCGCGTTCGAAAAATTCGTCCGCGCCGAGCCGTTGGTGCGGGAGTGCTGGATGCTGTCGGGCGACGTCGACTTCATCCTCAAATGCGTCGCGCCCGACATGGCGACGTTTCAGGATTTCGTCACCCACCTGACCGCGGCGCCGCATGTCCGCAACGTCAGGACGTCGCTGGTGCTGCACAATTCCAAATACGAGGCGGCGGTGCCGCTGGAAGTGAAGGTCGCGGGCTAGCCTCGTCGTCCTGAGGTGCGCGCGATCTTCGCGCGCCTCGAAGGACGGGCCACGCAACGTGCTGTCATCCTGCGAGGCTCGACCGCCGGCGCAACTGCGCCGCCGGTCTCGCACCTCAGGATCACGCCGTTTTCAGATCTTCTTTCGCATCATCGCATCGAGGCTCCACGGTCCGCCGCCGGCGAAGATGAAATAGAAGCAGGAAAAGCAGAACATGATCGCGAGGTTGCCGCCGCTCAGAAGCGGAATGAAACTCTTTGGAAAATGCCCGATGAAATAAGCGAACGCCATCTCGCCGCACAGGATGAACGCCACCGGCCGGGTGAACAGGCCGAGCAGCAACAGGCCGCCGAACACCAGTTCGAACATGCCCGCGATGCCGAACAGCGACGTCGGGTCGACTTTCTCGAACGGCGTGCCCGCCGGGAATTTCAGGTGCTTCGCTACGCCGTACTGGAACAGCAGCAATCCGGCGATGAAGCGGTAAATGCTGAGAACGTGCGGCTCAAGCCGTGCAAGGGTGTTGTTGAACGCATCCATGATCGCCCCCTCAAGTCCGCTTCAGCGCAGCATCGACGCTCCACGGGCCTGCGCCCGCGGTCGACAGATAAAGGCAGGCGAAGCAGTAGATGATCGCCAGCGTGCCGCCGTTGATGAGCGGATAGAAGCTCTTCGGCGCGTGAACCATGAAATAGCCGACCGCCATCTCGCCCGAGACGATGAACGCAGCGGGCTGCGTAAAGAGGCCGAGGATCAATAGCGCACCGCCGATCAGCTCGATGAAGCCGGCGGCGCCGAGCAGCGACAGCGGCGTGATATTGGCGTAGGCCGGAAGCGCGGGATAGCCGAGCAGCTTTCCCATGCCGTGCTCGATGATCATCAGACCTGTGATGATGCGCAGCACGCTCAGGGCGCGCGGCGCCCAGGCGTTGAGCGTTTCAGTCATGATTGTTTCCCCCACAATTTTGGATGCATCATTGGTATCGCGTCGAACCGCGCGGCGAAAGGATATCGTTGATAGAAAATCGACGGCGTTCGCAGAGTAGCAACGGAATAATGCGACCGCCAGAGTGTTGCCGCAGCTCATGCCGCGCGATGGCGGCGCCAGCGGGTCACGCCGCAATCGGGGAGTGCAACGCAAAAAGGGGGGCCGGGAGACGATCCCGGCCCCTTCCCGAGATCGCAAAAGCGCCCGTCTAGCGCCACTCCACCTTGGTGATCTCGTAGGCCTTGGCGCCGCCCGGCGCCATGACTTCCACCGACGCGCCCTTCTTCTTGCCGATCAGCGCCCGCGCCAACGGCGAGGTGATGGAGATGCGGCCCTTCTTGGCGTCGGCCTCCGGCTCGCCGACGATCTGCCACACCGTTTTCTTGTCGGTGTCCTCGTCGACCAGCGTCACGGTGGCGCCGAACTTGATGGTGTCGCCGGAAAGTTTCGAGATGTCGATGACGTCGGCGCGCGCCAGCTTGTCCTCCAGCTCGGCGATGCGGCCTTCGTTATGCGATTGCTCTTCCTTCGCGGCGTGATACTCCGCGTTCTCCGACAGGTCGCCATGCGAGCGCGCTTCGGCGATATGCTCGATGATGCGCGGACGCTCCACCGACTGGCGCTGCTTCAATTCGACCTCGAGGGCGGCATAGCCGCCGGCGGTCATCGGAACCTTTTCCATCATCGCTCTTCGTCCTTCAACATCATGCGGACCAATCCGCGGGCCACGCATCAACGCCGAAACAGAACACCCTCATGGCTGGCAGGTTCCCAGTCACGAGGGCTTCATTGCCGATCGATTGCCGGACCGCAAGCCAGGCCAAACGATCAGGTTTCGGAAAAGTAACTCTGCAGCGTGCGGACCTCAAGGTCCCCGCCCAGATAGGCGCGGATGCCTTGGGCAGCCGCCACGGCACCCGAAAGAGTGGTGTAATATGGCACTTTATGCAAGAGGGCAGCTCGTCGCAAAGAGCGGCTGTCGGCCAGCGCCTGCGGGCCCTCGGTGGTATTGAAGACCAGCTGGATGTCGCCGTTCATGATGGCGTCCACGATATGCGGCCGCCCCTCCAGCACCTTGTTTACCTTTTCGGTCGGTATCCCGAAATCGGCCAGGAAACGCTGGGTCCCCGACGTGGCCATCACCTTGAAGCCGACCGAGGACAATAGCCGCACCGCCTCCGCGATCCGGGTCTTGTCGATATCGCGGACCGAGACGAACACCGTGCCCTTGCGCGGCACGCGGGTGCCGCCGCCGAGCTGGCTCTTGGCGAAGGCGACTTCGAACGAGCGGTCGATGCCCATCACCTCGCCGGTCGAGCGCATCTCGGGGCCGAGCACGGTATCGACGCCGGGGAAGCGCGCGAACGGGAATACCGATTCCTTGACCCCGACATGGCCGAGCTTGGGCTTCTTCAGATTGAAGTCCTTCAACTTCTCGCCGGCCATCAGCCGCGCCGCGATCTTCGCCACCGGCATGCCGATCACCTTGGCGACGAACGGCACCGTGCGCGAGGCGCGCGGATTGACTTCCAGCACGTAGATGTCGCCGTCCTTGATGGCGTACTGCACGTTCATCAGCCCGACCACGTCGAGGCCGAGCGCCAGTTCGCGGGTCTGCCGCTCCAGCTCGGCGATCATCGCGGGGCCAAGCGAATGCGGCGGCAGCGAGCAGGCGGAATCGCCGGAATGAATGCCGGCTTCCTCGATGTGCTCCATGATGCCGACGATGAAGGTATCCTTGCCGTCGCACAGGCAGTCGACGTCGATCTCGGTGGCATCGGACAGGTAGCGGTCGAACAACAGCGGATTGGTGCCGAGCACGGTATTGATCTGGCCGGTCTTGTCGTTCGGGTAGCGCGCCTTGACGTCGCCGGGCACCAGCTCCGGCAGGGTGCCGAGCAAGTAGTCGGAGAGCTGGGTCTCCTCGCGGATGATCTGCATGGCGCGGCCGCCGAGCACATAGGACGGCCGCACCACCAGCGGCAGGCCGAGATCGGCGGCCACCAGGCGCGCCTGCTCGACCGAATAGGCGATGCCGTTTTTCGGCTGCTTCAGCCGCAGCTTGTCGAGCACGCGCTTGAAGCGGTCGCGGTCTTCGGCGAGATCGATGGCGTCGGGCGAGGTGCCGAGGATCGGCACATTGGCCGCTTCCAGCGCGCGCGCGAGTTTCAGCGGCGTCTGGCCGCCGAACTGCACGATCACGCCGTGCAGCGTGCCGTTCCGCCGTTCGGTGGCGATGATTTCCAGCACGTCTTCGGCGGTGAGCGGCTCGAAGTACAATCGATCGGCGGTGTCGTAGTCGGTCGACACCGTTTCCGGATTGCAGTTGATCATAATGGTTTCATAACCGGCATCGTGCAGCGCGAAGCAGGCATGGCAGCAGCAGTAATCGAACTCGAT
>DATNMT010000408.1:0-4411 GCA_035602495.1 Bradyrhizobium sp. | reverse complement strand
CCCTCCGTCACGTGACGGCTCGGCAGTCTCTTCTTGATGCTGGTCTTGGCGTCCATCGCGAACCTGTTTCCCCAGCCATCTCTTGTTGGACCCGGAAAACAGATCTTGAAAAAGACCAGATTTCCCTTCGCCTTCGCGAGCGCCGTGGCCGTCAGCCTACGAAGGATGATTTCATCGAGGGGTGTGGCTAAAAAGCGGCGCGCGCAAGCACTTGCTGAGATGACGGTTAAATCTTCGCCGAGTGTTGCAGCCAAGCAACAATCGTGGCGCGGCAGCAACCATTTTATTCACATAGGTTGTATATTCGAACTATTAGATCTCGACGCTAACTATCATTTCGCAATGCCGGCCGTCACAGGCAGGCGTTCGATTGCCCTGATGCCTGGCCGTTTGCGCCACGTGATCTCCGATTGATCCACCGCGAGCGTCAAGTCCGGCCAGCGCCGCAACAGGGCTTTCAGCGCGCATCGACCCTCGATACGCGCGAGTTGATGGCCAAGGCAGAAATGGATCCCGGTGCCGAACGCGATGTGGCGATTCGGCTTGCGCTGCAGATCGAGCCGCTCGGGATGAGGATTGGCCTGCGGGTCCATATTGGCGGCGGCCAGCATGACCATGACCTTCTCGCCCTTTTTCATCCTGACGCCGCCGAGCTCGACATCGCTGCGGATGTAGCGTGGTTTGGTGAATTGCACCGTGGTGAGGAACCGCAGAAATTCCTCTACCGCGAGATCGACCCGGCTCCAGTCCTCTTCGAGCCAGTCGCGCAGATCAGGGTTTTTCAACAGCTCAAATACCGAGCCGCTGATCAGGTGCGTGGTGGTCTCGTGGCCTGCGACCAGCAGCAGGAACACCATGGACACGATTTCATTGGCGCTGATTTTTCCGCCTTCCTTCTCGACGCGCACGATCTCGGCGATCAATCCCTCCCCGCCGCGCTGACGCACGCTCTCCACATGCCGCTCGAAATACCGCTTCATGGCAAAGAGGTACCGCATCATCAGGAGGAAGCTGAGCGGACCGGTGAAGCGGCCGAAGCCGTCGGCCCAGGCGATGAATTTCGGCCGATCGGCCAGTGGCAGGCCGAGCAGCTCGCAAATCACCGACAGCGGCAGCTTGCGCGCGAAGCGCCCGACCAGGTTGGCGGGGCTGCCTTCGTCAAACAGTTGGCCGGCGAGCTCGTCGCCGATGGCCTGAATATGCGGCTCCATCTCGAGCACAGCGCGGCGGCGAAACGCCTCGTCGACGATGTCGCGCAGCCGCTTGTGATCGGGGTCGTCCATCGACAGCATGCTGTACGTCAGCGTACGCACGATGGGAGGCATCCACCACTGAATTCCGGCGACGTTGCCGTCGTCCCTGCGGATGGTGAAGGTTTTGGTGTCCTTCAGCACCTGATCGGCGAGCGCCTGCGTCGTCGGCGTCCAGACCTTTCCGATCATCGGGAAACGCACCTGCACGACCGGACCCGCGGCTCGAAGTTTTTCGATCGCTGCGGCGGGATTGCGATAATAATCCGGGCTGGAAAAGTCTGCCTCGAGCGTCATCGGCGTTCCCTGCGCCATAAGCCGGGCAGCACTGCGGCGAACTACTCGACCTTGACGTCGGCGGCCTTGATCATCGGCCACCATTTTGCGATTTCGGCCTTCTGCCAGGCGCCGAGCGCTTCCGGCGAGAGTTTTTCCGCGGGCGGCATCTGCAATCCCAAATCCTCGAACTTCTTGCGCACCGCCGGATCGTTCAGAGCATCGACCGCAGCGGCGTTGAGTTTCGAAACGATATCTTTCGGGGTGCCCTTGGGCACCCAGAGGCCGGACCAAAGCGTCATGTGGAAACCCGGCAGCCCGGCCTCGTCGGTGGTCGGAATGTCCGACGCCGACTCGACACGCTTGTCATCGGTGATGGCATAAGCGCGGATGGTACCGGCGCGCACCTGCGCGATCGAATTGGAGAGCTGATCGACAATGACATCGATCTGGCCGGCGACCAGATCGGTCAACGCCGGCGCCGTGCCGCGATAAGGCACGTATTGCAGCTTGATGCCGGTAACGTTTTCAAAATTGAGCCCGGCGATATGGCTTGCCGAACCGGCGCCGGCGGTGCCCGCGGTCGGGGGTGTCGGCCTCGACTTCAACCAGGCCAGCAGGTCCTTCAGCGATTTGGCGGGAACCGCGTTCTTGCTGACGATGATCATCGGATTGCTCGGCAGCAAGACCACCGGCTCGAGATCGGTCACGAGGTCATAGCCGAGCTTGTAGATCGCGCCATTGGCGACGTGGGTGCCGAGATGGCCGATAGAGACGGTGTAGCCGTCCGGCGCCGCTCGGACCACGCGGCCGACCCCGAGCGAGCCACCCGCACCGGTCACGTTCTCGATCACAAGGTTCTGGCCGAGCGTCGTCCGCATGTGCTCGGCCAGGATGCGCGCCATCGCATCCGTGGGCCCGCCTGCGGAAAACGGTACCACCAGGGTAATGGGATGCGACGGAAAATTGTCCGCCCGCGCGCCGCCGAACGCCAGCAAGGTCACCAGCGCGACGAGAACCGATCTTCGCATCTCACCCTCCCGAACGCCGCACTCCAATGGGCCTGCTCAAAGCTTCGCATAATCGATCGGCGTATGGCGATCGAGCGTGCGCGTCACCGGCGGCAGCGGGTATTTCAGCCCGGTCGCGCAATTGAACAGCATCACGCGGTCGCTTTTCGTCACCCGGCCGTCGGCAAGGCTCTGCTGATAGGCCGCATAAGTGGCGGCGCCTTCCGGGCAGAGCAACAGGCCCTCCTCGCGTGCGACTTCGTTCAGTGCTGCGGAAATTCTTTCATCCGTGACCGCAATGGCAAAACCCTTGCTTTCCCTTACCGCACGCAGAATGAGAAAATCCCCGACCGCCTGCGGCACCCGGATGCCGGAGGCGATGGTATGGGCATCTTCCCAGCGCGGCGCGTGCTCGGTGCCATTCTCGAACGCCCGCACCATCGGCGCGCAGCCCGAGGCCTGCACCGCCACCATCCGCGGCCGCTTCGAGCCGATGAAGCCGATGGCCTCGAGTTCGGCGAACGCCTTCCACATCCCGATCAGGCCGGTGCCGCCGCCGGTCGGGTAGAAGATCACGTCGGGCACGTCCCAGCCAAGCTGTTCGGCGAGCTCCAGGCCCATCGTCTTCTTGCCTTCGATCCGGTACGGCTCCTTCAGCGTCGAGGTATCGAACCAGCCGGCCTTGGCCTTGCCTTCGCCGACGATCTTGCCGCAATCGTCGATCAGCCCGTTAACGCGATAGACGGTCGCGCCCTGCAATTCGATCTCGCTGACATTCACCTCCGGCGTATCGGCGGGGCAAAAGATCGTGGTCTTGATGCCACAGCTCGTGGCGTAGGCCGCCAGTGCTGCGCCGGCATTGCCGTTGGTGGGCATCGCCATGTGCTTGATGCCGAGTGCCTTGCCCATCGACACCGCCATCACCAGGCCGCGCGCCTTGAACGAGCCGGTGGGCAACCGCCCCTCGTCTTTCACGATGATCTCGCCGCCGCCGAGTTTCTTTGCCAGTTTCGGCAGCCGGATCAGCGGCGTCGTCACTTCGCCGAGGCTGACGATGTCGGTGACCTTGCGCACCGGGAGCATCTCGCGATAGCGCCACAGATCGGCCGGCCGCGCTTTCAGCGCGTCCTTTGTCAGCGCCTTCTTCACGCCGGCAAGGTCGTAGCGCACCAGAAGCGGTTTGTTCGCTTTCGAGAGATTGTGGATCTGGTCGGCGGGATAGTGATCGCCTTCCATCGCGCATTCGAGATGGGTCACGAACGTGGGGCGTTCGATGGTCAGATTGTCATTGTCTTTCACGGATGAGTGTCTCTCTCGCTCGTTATTGGGGCATGACGGGATCCTGCCCTCTGTTCTTATATATTGAGAACGCGGCCATAGGCGTCCAGCACCGCTTCCTTCATCATCTCCGACAGCGTCGGGTGCGGGAAGATGGTGTGCATCAGTTCTTCTTCCGTGGTTTCGAGATTCATCGCAACCACGTAGCCCTGGATCAATTCCGTTACCTCGGCGCCGATCATATGCGCGCCCAGCAGCTGGCCGGTCTTCTTGTCGAAGATCACCTTGACCAATCCCTGATCCTCGCCGAGCGCGATCGCCTTGCCGTTGCCGACGAACGGGAAACGGCCGACGCGGATTTCGCGGCCGCCTTCCTTGGCCCTGGCTTCGGTCAATCCGACCGAAGCGACCTGCGGATGGCAATAGGTGCAGCCGGGAATGAGGTTCTTGTCCATCGGATGCGGATGCATGCCCTTGATGGCCTCGACGCAGACCACGCCCTCATGCTCGGCCTTGTGCGCGAGCATCGGCGGCCCGGCGACGTCGCCGATGGCGTAGAAGCCGGGCACGTTGGTCTTGCAAAAACCGTCGATCACG
>DATNMT010000361.1:0-3516 GCA_035602495.1 Bradyrhizobium sp. | reverse complement strand
CGGCTCGGTCAACGCGCAACTGGACGAATTGCGACTGGCCCTCACCGCCGCGAAGAAGCGCCAGCCCGACCGCAAGCTCGACCTGATCCTGCTGTCGATCGGCGCCAACGACATCAATTTCTCCGGCCTGGTCGCCGATGTGATCGTGGACACGCCGACCGAGCGCGCGCTGTTCAGGCGCACCGGAGTGATGGGGTCGGTCGAGGATTCGCGAGCGGCGCTGGCGCGCGACCTGCCGCAAAGTTTCGGCCGACTGCGCGACGCGCTGAAGCCGCTGGTCGGCGGTGACCTGTCGCGCGTGGTGTATGTATCCTACGCCAACCCGACGCTGTCGGAGGGCGGCGCGATTTGTCCCGGCGGCCGCGCCGGCTTCGATATTCACCCCTCCTTCAACGCCGAGCCGCAGCGGCTTTCCAACGTCTCGAGTTATGTCGAGCGGGAATTCCTGCCGCGGTTGAAGGCGCTGGCGCTGTGCCAGTCGGGCGTGCTGTGCCGCGATCCCGCCGCCGACCGGATGACCTTCGTCGATACCCATCAGGCCGCATTCGCCGATCACGGTTTCTGCGCCCGCGCCGACAGCGACCCGCAATTCGACCGGGAGTGTTTTTCGGCCAAGGGCGAGAGCTTCGATCCCGATATCGTCACCGCGGCCAGCCAGCCGATGCTGTGCGGTCGTAGTCCCTCCGAATATCGCGCCTATCTGCCGCGGGCGCGCTGGATCCGCGACGCCAATGACAGCTACTTCGCGGCGATGACCTATCCGCAGGGGTTACCGTCTTCCAGCCAGCCCTCCGATATCCATGACGCGACCTGGGGTATTCTATCGGCCGTCTATGGCGGCGCCGTGCACCCCACCGCCGAGGGACACGCCGCGATGGCGGACGCGGCCTTGCCCGCGGTGGCGTCAGTGCTGCAGCTCAACGCCGTGGTGCCCGAGGTTACTCAGGAGCCGGCGGCGCCGGTTCCGATCGCGCCGGATTCGCACTGACGAAAATTTGCAGGGATTACGCGCGGCCGTTCACTTCGGCAACGGCGCCGGCGTGCTCTTCTTCGCGGCAGCGGGCGTCTTGGTCATCGCCACCGGCGGTTTCATCGCAGCCGCCTGGGCCGGCAGGTATTTGGCGACGATGGCGGGATCGAGCTGGGCCATCGCCGTATCCGGCAACCGGGTCCAGGTTTCGTCCTTGCCGAACAGCGAAATCCCCAGATAGCCGCGCATCGTGAGCGACTGGCCGTCGGGGCTCAGCGTCATCTTGGCATGATAGATCTTGCCGTCGCGCGGATCGAGCACGTTGCCGTCCTCGTATTTGAGTCCGTCGCGCCGCATGTCCCTGATGAAGGAAATTCCGAGCACCGGGGCGTTCTTGCGGTCGTCGGTGCATTTCGAGCAGATGTCGTCGCCGGTTTCGCCGGGGAGCGGGAACGTCTTCGCGATCACGCCTTCGAAAATGCCGTCGTGGTCGACCACGAGAAACCAGGCCACCGGCTTGCCGTCCTCGATCTTCTGCCACAGTCCCGCGGCCGACGGCTCGGCGGCCCGCGCCGCAGACCCCATCGCTGACAGCAACACAAGACCGGCCAGCAACGGCAACGCCAGTCGAAGTCGGGATATCGCGATCCGCATCGTCACCACCTGACCAACCCCTCAGCCGATAGCCCGAGACTAAGGCCATTTCGCGAATGGTTCCAGTGCCGAAGCCGGGTATCGAGGATTACAAAGCGGCAAGGGTGACGCAAAAAAATGAAGCAGGAGCCGTCGGGTTGCCGCTAGGGCGGTGGCAGCGCGATCAGGAGGCCGACATTCACGGCCAGACTCTGATCGTGTCCGCGATTGAAGGCGTAGCTGTAGCTGGGCTCGACAAACCAGCCGTATTGCGGCGTGGTCCAGAACATGAAATCGAGCACGGCCACCGCGCCGAAGGTTCTGTTCGGCGCCACCCATTGCGGTCCGACGCCGACCATGAATTCCACGTTCTTCGACAATTGAAACGGCTTCTTGAAAACGATGTCGGCTTCCCATTCGGTGCCGTCGCGGCTTCGCAGCTGGGTAATCCCGGCCTCGATCTCCAGCCAATGCTCGATCGGCGTGACCTCCAGTGCGACGCTGGGACCGAAGCCGACCTTGTCTTCGCCGAGGCCATATTCTCTCGCCAGGCCGATTTCCAGAACCGCCCCCCGATGATCATCATCCGCGGGTTCCCCACCGAAGGCGCAGCCGGGTCCGAGCGCCAGGCCAACCACCAATGTCGCTGTATGGAGCGATTTCACGACATGTCACCGGCGCGAGACGAAATTATCCCGCGCCGATCTAACACCAATCGCAATCGGCCACACCGTTGGCAAAAGATAGCCGGAGGAGCCGGTGCAGGGCCGGCTCAGTTGACCCCGAGCTTCTTCTGCAGGCTCGACGACGAGGTGGTGTACTGGAACACCAGCCGCTTGTCCGGATAGACGTAGCGGTGCGCCTTCTGCGCCATCAGCGCGCCCTCATGGAAGCCGCACAGGATCAGCTTGAGCTTGCCGGGATAGGTGTTGATGTCGCCGATCGCGAAGATGCCGGGCACGCTGGTCTCGAACGCCGAGGTCTCCACCGGCACCAGATTGTGCTCGAGCGCGATGCCCCAATTGGCCACCGGCCCGAGCTTCATGGTCAGGCCGAAGAACGGCAGCAGGGTGTCGCAGACAACCTTCGAGACGCTGTTGTCGTTGGCCTTGACGGTGGCGCCGGAAAGCATGCCGGCCTCGCCTTCCAGGCTCGTGACCTGGCCGATCTTCAGATCCAGCTTGCCGGAACTAACCAGCGCCCGCATCTGTTCGACGCTGTGGGGGGCCGCGCGGAAATCGTCGCGCCGGTGCAACAGCGTCACGCGTTTGGCGATCGGGTGCAAATTGAGCGTCCAGTCCAGCGCGGAATCGCCGCCGCCGACGATCAGCAGATCCTTGTCGCGGAACTGCTCCATCTTGCGCACGGAGTAGAACACCGAACTGCCTTCATAGGCCTCGATCCCCGGCACCGGCGGGCGCTTCGGCTGGAACGAGCCGCCGCCGGCGGAGATCACCACCACCTTGCACTCGAACACCTGGCCGGCGTCGGTGGTGACGCGAAACAGGGGATCGCCGATCTTCTCGATCTTCTCCACCATCTCGTTGAGATGGAAGGTCGGATGGAACGGTTTGATCTGCTCCATCAGCGCGTCGGTGAGGCCGTGGCCGGTAACGTAGGGGATGCCCGGAATGTCGTAGATCGGTTTTTCCGGATAGAGCTCGGCACACTGGCCGCCGACCTTGTCGAGAATGTCGACCAGATGCGTCTTCATATCCAGGAGGCCCAGTTCGAAAACGGCAAACAGTCCGCACGGACCCGCGCCAATAATCAGCACATCGGTTTTGATCGCTTCGCTCATCTTAAAGCTTCTTCTCGGTTGAACCCTGCCCATTAGGCCCGGCGTCTTTTGGCTGCGCCTGTCTAGCCAACGCCGCCGGATCAGGAAAGCCATAAATAGACCGCCGGGCGTC
>DATNMT010000350.1:0-7162 GCA_035602495.1 Bradyrhizobium sp. | reverse complement strand
CCGCCGCTACGCCAACCCCGCGTACCGGACCGACCGGACATTCGCTGCCGGAAAGCTTGGCCACCTGGGCGGAAGGCGCGATATCGCCGATCCGCTTAAATTTCGAGGCCTTGTCACTCCGCCGCTACCATTCGCGGAAGCGGAACGTAAAGCCGGTCCTAATGGCCTTGAGCATAATACGGTTCCCGGCAAATTGCCTACCGTTCAAATCGGACTTTTCGCAGCGCGAAAAATGCCGGCCATCCTAGGGCTTCGGCGTCTCAAGCCTGAACCGGCCGGCGCCGCCTTGGCCGAGCGGCTTTTCGAGTTCGGGCAGGATGGCCTTGAGTTCGCCGGCCAGCGTCCACGGCGGATTGACGATCAACAGACCGGCCGAGGCCAGCGCGGTCCCGGCCGCCTGAGGTGCCACGCTGAACTCCAGCCGCAGGCATTTTCCGGGCGGCTTGCTGGCGCCGACCGCCTCGGCGACATGCCGGGCCAGGGTGTCGGTGGCGCGCCGGCTTTTCACCGGGTACCACAGCAGGAAGCTGCCGGTCGGCCATTTCGCGAAGGCCTCCGCAAAACCCTCCGCCAGCCGTTCGAACTCGTCCTTGTGTTCATAGGACGGATCGATCAGGACCAGGCCGCGGCGCTCCTTCGGCGGCACGAAGGCCGGCAGCGCCAGCCAGCCGTCGAGATCGACCACCCGGGCCTGGGTGTCGCGGCGCAGCGCGTCGATCAGGCGCTTGCGCGCCTTCGCTTCGACCTCGCACGCCGTCAGGCGATCCTGCGGCCGCAGCAGCGCGCGGGCGATCAGGGGTGAACCCGGATAGGTTTTCAGGTCGCGGTCCGGATTGAAGGCCCTGACGATGTCGAGATAGGGTTTCAGCAGCGCCGCGGTGGTTTCCGAAAACCGCGCCTGCATGATGCGCGCAATGCCCGTCAGCCACTCGCCGCCGCGCTGGGCTTCGTCGCTGGTGAGATCGTAGAGACCGGCCCCGGCATGGCTGTCGATGACGCGAAACGCGGCCTGCTTGTCCTGCAAGTGGGTCAGGACGCGCACCAGCACGATGTGCTTGATGACGTCGGCAAAGCCGCCGGCGTGAAAGGCGTGACGGTAGTTCATGGCGAAGGAGTTACGACATTGAGCGATGAAAGTAACCCGCCGTCATTCCGGGGCGATGCGAAGCATCGAACCCGGAATCTCGAGATTCCGGGTTCGCGCCCGGAATGACATTCTTCTCACCCGCCGCGCAGCGGCGGCATCGTCACCTGGTCGCGGCTGCAGGCGCGGCGGTCGATTTCCTCGCAGGCGCGGAATTGCAGATCCTTGCTCATGCAGATCCTGACTTCGCTGAGCCGGGTCCGGTTGCAGGTCACCGCGATCGCGGAAGCGCTCAGGCCCGGATTGGCCTTGATGAAAGCGTCCTCGATCTCGGCCGGTGCCACGGTCCTGGCCTCGGACAATTCGAGATATTCCGGCGGGATCTTCACCGCCGAGCGGGCTTTCCGGATAGTCTCGAAATAGGCCCGCGCGCCAAGGCCCGAGCAGGTGCCATGCTTGTCCCATTCGTTGAAGATCAAGCCGGGCGCCGGCATCAAATCCAGCATCGAAGTCATGATGTTGCGGTCGAGCCGCGGCGAGGGCCTGACGCAATAGTCCGGGAAGCCATGCTCGTATTGCGGCCACAACCCGTGCACCACAAAGGAAAACGGCCGGCCGCCGCATTGCGCCTGCGAGCGCCCTTCATTGCCGCGCTCGGAGGCTTCCTCGCAGAACGAGGGCGACCATGACAGCGACAGCACGTAGAAATCGAACTCGCCCGGCGCGTTCTGCCGGCGATCCTGCGCCGAGGCCGCTCCCGCCGCCATCAAGAGCAGCACCAATGAGATCAAACAGCGCGAAATCCAGACCAACCGAACCTGCAACATGGCAACGCTCCCCAATACCCGGACCGTCAGGGAGCCTAGCAGCCGACCGGAACATTTCAAGAACAAAATAACGGAGGTGCCCCCAAGGCGGGGGTCAGGTCGGCGATATCAGGGGGAATTACGGCTGGGCGGCCTTGCAGCCGGGATTATACGCCCAGTTGCGGTCGAGCCCGGTCACACACCATTCGACGCCCTGACCGAAACCGGCGAACCCGCCATCCTCGATGATCGAGTAATGCACGATATGCAGCCGGCCGTCGCTCAGCATGACGTCGGCGCTGCAATAGCGGCGCGGGATGTTGTCCGACTGCCAGGGCCGGAATGCGGTCTCATGGACGGCGCCATAGGCCTTGATCTCGAGTTTCGAATTCCAGTACTGGCTCTCTTTCTCCTGGAACTGCGCGGTGATGGTGCCAAGCGCGGCCGCGCATTGTTTCACCCGGCCGTCATATTGCGGGCCGGACAGCCAGAAATTGAGCTCCCAGGGATAGGCGGCCTGGGCCGGCTGGCCAAAGGCGACGAGGCCGAACAGCACGCCGAGCGCCGCGGAGGGGACGAGTTTTTTCAAGGAGATCAAGAGGTCGCGCATGGGCTTTTCCGCCGGGTGAAGCAGCCTGCCGACGGTGCCGCGAAGCCCGCAACAGGTCAAGTGCAGCGCGGCAACACCTTGCCGATAAGTCCACGCCCCCCGTCAGCCGTTCTTTCCACGGCGGCGGATGCGCTCTAGAGTGCCGGCCAGCCGAAATGGAGTCTGCGATGCGAATGATCGGGGCCGCGAGCCTTGTTGCCGTCTGCGGGATGCTGGCGTTGACGCCGGCGCGGGCGGACTGGGTGCCGCGATTCAAGGGCAACGACACCGGCGGGATCATCGCCTATCAGATGGCCGAGCAGTACGATGTCCGGCAGCTCGCGGTCGATCACTGCGCCAAATACGGCAAGGTGGTGAAATTTCTGTCCGTCGACCCGCAATATGGCGGCTACATTTCGTTTGCTTGCCGCTGGGTGCCGTATGGCGCCAGCGAACAGCCGCTGCACAGCGCCTACTGAACCAGGCCATCGGACCTGACGGAAGCCATCTTTCGGGAGTGCGGGAGCATGACACGACAGCTTCTTTCACTTTGCTTGGGGGCGTGTCTGCTGGCCTTGTTGCCGGTGCGCGAGGCGGGCGCGGTGGAATTGCCGCTTCGCAAGCCCGGCTTGTGGGAACTGAAGATGGCCAGGGCCGGTTCGCCGATGCCGGCGATGACGATGCAGCATTGCACCGATGAGACCACCGACAAGGCGATGAGCACGAGCTTTGCGCCGATGTCGAAGGAAGTCTGTTCCAAACACGACATCGAGCAGACCGCGGCCGGCTACGTGGCCGATTCCGTCTGCAGCCTGGCCGGCGTGTCGATCACATCGCATTCCGAGATCACGGGCGATTTCAACTCCGCCTACACCGTCAAGACCACCTCGCACAGCGAAGGCGGTCCGGCCGCGCAGCCGCGCGACACGACGATGACGATCGAGGCGAAATGGCTGGGGGCCTGCAAGCCCGATCAGAAGCCCGGCGACGTCGTGATGCCCGGCGGATTCAAGGTCAACGCCAAGGACGCGGATAAACTCAAAGGCCTGGCGCCGAAGTGACGACCTCCACCTCTCCCCGCTTGCGGGGAGAGGTCGGATTGCGAAGCAATCCGGGTGAGGGGACTCACCGCGTGCTCTTCACTATCCGAATTTGCTGAGTCAGCCCCTCACCATAGCCGATGCTTTGCATCGGCGTTCTTCTATCAAGAACGGCGGCCCTGGGGCCGCCTGTGCCCTCTCCCCGCGAAGAGCGGGGAGAGGGGGAAAAAGCCCTCACACCGGGATTCGCACCGTGGCGCGCAAGCCTCCCATCGGGCTTTCGCCGAGCGTGATCTCGCCGCCATGCGAGCGGGCGATGTCGCGGGCGATCGCCAGCCCCAATCCGGTGCCGCCCTGATCCTGATTGCGGGCGTCGTCGAGCCGCAGGAACGGCTTGAACACTTCCTCGCGCATGTCGGCCGGAATGCCCGGCCCGTCGTCGTCGATGGTGACGGTCATGTAGCGGTGATCGCGGGAGCCGGTGATCGAAATCCTGTTGGCATGCCGGGCCGCGTTGGAGACGAGGTTGGCGAGGCAGCGCTTGAACGCTGCCGGCTTTACCGTCACCACCGGCAGGCCGTGGAACGTCACCGTGGCGGCATGGCCGTTGCGTTCGGCGTCGCTGCGCAACTCCTCCAGCGCCATCGCCATGTCGGTCGGTTGCGCGTGCTCGCCGGAATCGCCGCGGGCAAAGGCGAGATAATCCTCCAGCATGCCGGACATCTCGTCGACGTCGCGCCGCATGCCGTCGACCTCGGGACTGTCGCCGATCAGGGCCAGCTCCAGCTTGAAGCGGGTCAGGATGGTGCGCAGATCGTGGCTGACGCCGGCCAGCATCGCGGTGCGCTGCTCGATGGTGCGCTCGATGCGCGCCTTCATCTCGAGGAAAGCGTGCGCGGCGCGGCGCACCTCGCGCGCGCCGCGCGGCCGGAAGTTCGGCGCGTCGCGGCCCTTGCCGAAGCTTTCGGCGGCGTCCGCCAGCCGCAGGATCGGCTTGATCTGGTTGCGCAGGAACAAGACCGAGACGATCAACAGGATCGAGGAGGTGCCGAGCATCCAGAAGATGAAGATCTCCGAATTCGAGGCGTAGGCCGCGCTGCGCAGCGCGAAGACGCGCATCACCGCGTCGTCGAGCTGGATGCGGACTTCGACCTGGTTGGAGCGGCCGACGGTGTCGATCCAGAACGGCTTGCCGATCTTGCGGCCGAGCTCGACCGACAGCGTCTGGTCGAGCAGCGAGAAAAACGGTTTCGGGCCGGGCGGCGGCATGTCGCCGACGGGAAGGAAATCGACCACCAGCTGCAGCCGCTGCTGGGCGATCCGCCGCAACTGCGCGCGGTCCTTGTCCTGCGGATAGGTGTGGTAGACGTCGATCAGGCTGGCGATGTCCTGCACGACGGCGGCCGACAGATGCCGCGTCACCGTGTTCCAGTGCCGCTCCATGAACACGAAGGTCACCACCGACTGCAGCACGACCATCGGCACGATCATGATCAACAGCGCGCGGGCGTAAAGCCCGGTCGGCATCCAGCCCTTGAACGCGTTGCCCATCCAGCTGTTGGCTCTGGAGACGCCCCGCGACGCGGTGCGGATCAGGGTCATGCCGGTGTCGAGCGTGCTCATCTGACGGGATTTATCTGCAACGGCTCAGGGCGAGGCGACCAGGCGATAGCCGATGCCGCGCACCGCCTGCAGGAACAGCGGATTGGCGGGATCGCGCTCGATCTTACGCCGCAGGCGGTTGATCTGCACGTCGACCGCGCGCTCGTTGACGGTGCCGTTGCCGGTGAGCGCGCTGCGCGGCACGGTCTCGCCGGGCGCGACCGCGAGAATGCGCAGCATCTCGCGTTCGCGGTCGGTGAGATGGATGGTCTCCTCGCCCTGGCGCAGTTCGCCGCGCTCCAGATGGTAGACGTAGGGGCCGAACGCGATCTGCTCCAGCGTCTCCACCGGCGGCGGCGCGGTGCGCTTGAGGATATTGCCGATCCGCAGGCTGAGCTCGCGCGGCTCGAACGGCTTTGCCACGTAATCGTCGGCGCCGATCTGCAGGCCCTCGATCCGGGCTTCCGCCTCGTGGCGCGCCGTCAGCATGATGATCGGCACCGAGGAGGATTTGCGGATGAAGCGGGCGAGATCGAAGCCGGTCTCGCCGGGCATCATCACGTCGAGGATCAACAGGTCGAAATGCAGGCCGTTGAGCTTGGCGCGGGCGTCGATGGCGCTGAGCGCAGTGGTGACGCGGTAGCCCTCGCCGCAGAGGAAGCGCGACAACAGGTCGCGGATGCGGCGGTCGTCGTCGACCAGCAGCAGGTGCGGGGCGTCGTCGGCCGGTCGCGGCGACGGTCGCGTGATGGTCGCAGCAGGAATCACGCTTTATCCTTTGCGGTTGCGGCGCCGGATTTGAGGATCGTCTCCAGCACCTTGTCGGGATCGTCGCGATCGATCATGGCGCGCAGGAACTGGCGGACGGTGTCGGCCCCGGAAGAACCGAGCTCCCGCAACGCGCGGTCGATGCGGTCGGTCTGCAGGCCGGCGAGCTTGCCGACCAGCGCCTCGCCCTTGGCGGTGGCAAAAAGAAGGCGCTGCCGCCGGTCGTTGTTACCCGTCTTCTGCACGATATAGCCTTCGTCGAGCAACTGCTTGAGCACCCGTCCCAGCGACTGCTTGGTAATGCGCAGCACGTCCAGGAGGTCCGCGACCTTCAGGCCGGGATAGCGGTGGACAAAATGCAGCACCCGGTGATGCGCCCTGCCGAAGCCGAAAGCTTCCAGCTCATGGTCGGCATCGCCGACGAAGTCGCGATAGGCGAAGAACAGTAGCTCGATGATATCCCAGCGCAAATCGGTCCGATGGGTGGCGGCGGACCGTGCTTCGGAGACCCTCGAATCAGCGTCGGGGTCGGGGTTCGAGAAATTTATGTCAGCCATATTGACGTATCTTGGGTTCAATGTTACAAAACGATCAGCCGCGACGAAACATTAAGTCGCTTCGTTCGAGGCGAGATTTCAAACGGCCTGAGAGAGCCAGAGGTGGCGGCCAGCGCCGCGAATCTATCTACCGTACGATTGTCGAGCGGCGTTTCGGCAAACAATACTGGACTTCCGCCTCCCGCAAAAGCATGTCCTAAGACGGATGCCGGGCGGGGGACCAGCCGCAAGGCCGGTCACGGGGGCCAGCCGATCCAACAGCGCCACGGCGCAAGGCGCGGAGAGCGCCAATCCGGGAGGGAGCCCATGGGAGTTTCGGTCGATACCCCGACATCGGGCCAGCAGGCCCGCAGAGACGGGCCGGCGCCAGAAATCGCGCCGGTTCCGACGTCGGGAAGCAAGGCAATGACTTTGAAATTCGAAATCCAGCCGGCGACGAATCCGACTCCTGAGAAGGAGCGTGCGGCAAGGCTCGTGGACCCGGGTTTCGGCCGGATTTTCACCGATCACATGGCTGTGGTCCGCTACAATCAGGCGAAGGGCTGGCATGGCGCGCGCGTCGAATCCCGCGCGAATTTCCCGCTCGATCCGGCCACCGCCGTCCTGCACTACGCGCAGGAGATTTTCGAAGGCCTCAAGGCCTACAAGCGCGACGACGGCGGCATGAACCTGTTCCGCCCCGACGCCAATGCCCGGCGCTTCCGGAATTCGGCCGA
>DATNMT010000348.1:0-2715 GCA_035602495.1 Bradyrhizobium sp. | reverse complement strand
CGAACTTGACACCAGCGTCGGGGTGTCAGGACCACACGACTTCGCCGTCCGCATCCGGCGCCCTCGTCTTAAAGCGCCGTCCGCGTCCACCGCATCCCGCCCCGCGCTCGTGACGATCGCGAAACGCCCCTCAAGTGGGACGGGACGGCCGAACAGATACAACTGATTTGGGTGGGCCCGCAAGCACTACTGCTGAAAATCGGAAACAGAGGGCCTGCGACAAATTGGCCCGACGGGCGCACAAAGAGCCGTCGCCTGCTCATGCCTGCAGCGAAAGCCGGCCGAGCAGCACGGACAGATCCTCGGTCTGCTCGAGCGCCCACAGCGCCTGCAGGACGGCGTCGGTCCGCTCCGGCGGCCAGCGCTTGCCGACATTGCCGCGGAATTTCCGTTCCACTTCGGACCGGTTCATCGGCCGCTCCGCGAAACCCGGGGCGTAGTCCACTTCGCGCGAAATCCGCTGGCCGTCGGCGAGGATCGCGGTGACGCGCGTGGAAGCTCCGCCCCGCGCGGTGAGATTGGGGTCTTCGGTGACTTTGATCTTTTGCATGAAGGCAAGGATTTTTGGATCGCCAAACATCTCCGGCGCGAAGCTTGCGTTGGTGATGTCGCCGTCGAACATCGCGCGCGCCGTGATGTAGGGCAGGCTGTGATCGGCGGTCTCCCGGGTTTTGGGCGACCATTTTTCCGGTTCGCTGCCGGTGCGTTGGTAGCCCCGCGCCGTCGTTGCGATCTCGATCGCGGCGATGCGATCGAGCGATCCGACTTCCCTGGCAACTTCGATGGCGGCGACGATCGCCGTCTGGGTGTAGATCACCGCTGGATAAGGTTTTATCGCGCAGCGATGGATCAGGAACGGCACGTCCCGCCGGCCGAAAGCGCCGGTGTCGACGTTGGCGGGCCCGGACACCTGCTTGAAGAAGCCGGATTGTCCCTCGAAGATCGGCGCCGGGCCGGTCAGGCCGCCGCGCGCCAGCGTTGCGGCGAACACCGCATTGCGCGCGGCTTCGGCGTCGGCGAACCCCTTCCAGTCCGACAGCGTCTGCACCCGGGTCTGGGCCATCGGGATGTGGTCGTTGACGGCGAGGTTGACCGCTTGCGTCAGCTGCCCGCGATCGAGCTTCATCAGCCTGCCGGCGGCGAGCGCCACCGCAGGAAGGCTCATCACCGGCGGGTCCCAGCCGCGCTTGGTGATGTCGAGGGCGTCGACCAGCCGGCAGTTCACCTCATAGGCGATGACGATCGCGACCATCAAATCCCGGGCGCTGGCCCGTTCGGCCTCGGCCACCGCGAGGCACGCCGCGATGTGGTCGCTGGGATGGACGGCGAAGCTGCCGACATAGGTGTCGTTGAAGTCGAAGTAGCGGAAGGCGGCGCCGTTGGCGAAGGCCGCAAGGTCGGGCGTGGTGCGCCGGTCGGTGCCGATGACGGTGGCGTTGCCGCCGACCGCCAGCGCGGCGGCGCGGCAAATTCCGACCGGCTTCTCGTCGAAGGCGCCGATGCCGCATCCGATGGTGTCGATCACATGGGTCTTGACCCGTTCGACGGTCGCGGCGTCCAGATCGCCATAGCTGAGGCCATCGGCATAGGCGGCCAGTCGCTCCGCCAGCGGGCGGACGGCCTGCTCTGACGCCGGCCGTCCAGGACGGTCCTGCGCGCCCGCGATCCCGGAGGCGACCGGGAGCGCGGCGGCGCCCGCCGCCCAATGCAGAAAGGCCCTACGCGGCAGCTTCATGGCGGCTCCTCAAACCTCTGGATCGATCAAAATGACGATAACCGAGTTCAAACACCAGGTGCTAGACTGCGGTCAGGGGAAATCGAGGGGAGCGTTTCATGTACCAGAAGGTTCTTCTTGCCTATGACGGCTCGGTCGAAGGGCGGCGGGCCTTGCGGGAGGGGGCGAGGATCGCGCAACTCTGCGACGCCGAGGTGTTCCTGCTGGCCGTCGTGGAGGTTTCGGCCGGGACCGGAACCCTGGAGGGAGGGTTCGTGATCTCGATCGCCGAGCAGGTCGACATCTACAACAAGATCCTGGCGGAAGGCGTGGAGCGGCTCAAGGCCATGGGCTTCTCGCCGACGGCGCGGCTCGGCATGGGCGACGCCGGACGTGAGATCGCCGGCGTTGCCAAGGAGATCGGCGCCAATCTCGTCGTGGTCGGGCACCGCCCCGACGGGCCGCTGGCGCGATGGTGGTTCGGCTCGGTCGGAACCTACCTGGTCAAGAACCTGCAATGCAGCGTGCTGGTCGCGCAGACCGAAATCGGCGACGAGGAATTCGCCGAGTTGCTGACCGGGTCGGCCGTGGAGACGTGATGGCGGCGCGCCAAGCGCAACCGCACCGGAAGGCAGGCACGGTGAACTGATGATTCAGCGTTGTTGTCCCTGCGACCCGTCTGCGCCAACCGCCTTCGTCCAAAGGTGGACTTCGGCGGTCAAGAGACTTCGCCGGGGTCATGACGGTGGGCCGCCGAAGCTTTAGCGAACGCGCCAAGCAGGGACCCATAACCACCGCGCCTAGTGGTTGCCCGAAAGCCGTTGAACAGCATCTCTCACAACAGAGGCCGCGGCGTATGGGTCCCTGCTTTCGCAGGGACGACATCGGAGATATTTCGCAGGGACGACGCTGGAGATATGCCCCGCGCGCGAGAGCCTCACTTCTCCCGGAACGCGCGCATCAGCTGGTCGCTGAGCGGCTTGATCAGGTAGGACAGCATG
>DATNMT010000347.1:0-2279 GCA_035602495.1 Bradyrhizobium sp. | reverse complement strand
CGGCTCGTCCGAGACGATGATCGAGGATCGCGGCAATGCGGTCGGCGCGATGCGATCGAGCACCGCCTGCGGCATGGTGATGCGGTCGAGCGCGGTCTTGGCGTCGTTGGCGTTGTCGATCGTGACCGCGGTCCAGCGCAGGCCCGCGTCATTGCGCGCGACCGCGGTGAACACATGCGTGCCGATCCGCTTGTCGGGATTGCGGATCGTGACCGGAACCTCGATGGTCGCATCGAACACCTCGCCCCCGTCCGGCCACTGCTTATGCGTGTTGCGCCGCACGTAAAGCTTCTGCGTCGCGCGGCTGATGAACATCGACGCAGGCTCGAGCGCCAGCTTCGCCTCGGCCGCCCCTTTGGCGGTGTCGGCCTTCCTCGTCTGGGTCGCCTTGGCCGTTTCCTTTGCAGCGGCGGCGGTGTCGAGCTTCGATTTCGCGTCGGCCTTGGCGGTGCCGAGCTGCGTCCCCAGGTCCGCGGACTTGGCGGCGGCCTTCTGCTTGAGATCCTCGGCGCGCGCCTTGGCCTGGTCCGTCTTGGCGGCGGCGAGCGCCTTGTCGGCGTAGGCGAGTTCGGCGTCGGCGCGGGTCTTGAGCCATTCCAGCTTGCGCAGCGACGACGTCAGCGACGCCGTCTCGCGCGTCGCTGACGCGGCGGATTTCTTCGCCTCGTCGGCCGTCTTGGCAGCTTCGGCCGCCTCGCGGGCGAGCGCCTCGGCCTTGGCCGGCGCGGCCGCGATGGCTTCCCGGTTCGGCACGAACAGCGCCGGATGGGAGAACTCGACCGGCTCGGCGTCGTTCGGCGAGATGATCACCCGCATCCCGATCCACGTCTTGTCGAACAGCTCCTCCGCAAAGCCAAAGGGCATCCGCACGCAGCCGTGCGAGGCCGCATATCCGGGCAGCGGCCCGCCATGCAGCGCGATGCCGTTCCAGGTGATGCGCTGCATGTTCGGCATCCAGGCATCGTCATAGAGGCTCGAGTGGTGGTCCTTGTCCTTCTCGAGGACGGCGAACACGCCGGCTGGCGTCTCGCGTTCCGTGATGCCGGTCGATACCGGCGCGCGCAGGATCCAGCCGTCGGCGTCGTAGAAGGTCACCTGCTGGCTTTTGATCGACACGATCGCCATGATCGGTTCGCCTGCATCGCGCGGCGTCGTTGCCTCGGTGGGTGGCGCGGCGCGCGCCTGTCTCGCCGCGGCGTCGGCGATCAGCGCCGTAAGCGCAGCAATGGCCGCGAGCGTTATAACGGCAGGAGGCCCCCAACGCCGGATCGCCACGCTGGATCGCGCAAATCGATTTGCCATGCCATGCCCCGGTTGAAATGCCAGTCCGCGCTTGCGTCGATCAAGTATCAGATCACGATTTTGGAATAACTAACGGCCGCCACCATCCACGCCAATTCGCTCCTGGGGTTATCGGCACGTTCCGGCGGCAAATCTCTCATATACGACAGCCTGCTTAGGAGGAAGGGTGGCTCGCATGTGTGTGCTCACCCTTTATGGTGATCGTAGCCCATCGAGCGGGCGTTCGCAGGCCTGCCGCCTGCCGTTGCACACAGGCAACAGTTGTGGGAAAAGCACATGACCTGCTCGTTTGCGCATTGCGCGGCCATTACCTTGTCCGAACAATCAGCGGCGTCCGCATGCTTGGCTGTGCAATCCGGTTCCGATGCAGCCTTTGGAGGCTGGGATGATGAACCCGCGGCGACTTTCGACAGTGCCGGCGCCATTGTTGCGATCGGTCATTCTCGCGACCGGGGTTGTCGGCTTGCTCGCTGCCTTCGGGCCTGCAGGAATCCAGAACACCGGCGCGGCGCCACGCAAGGACATCAGCGCTCCCTCTCTCTCCACCGAACAGGAACTCGCCGGGGCACCGCAGCCAAGCTCGATGCTCAATGACGATCTCGGTCAAACCGATGTAGCGATGGCCGAGCTATCGCTTGCGGGAGCAGTCGCCGACGCATCAATCGCTCTGAACAAGCCGGAGCCGGTTGTCGAAACGGCCTCGACCAATTCGCCGGATGTGCCGCCAACCGAACCAGCGCCTGTGCAAGTCGCAATGGCGAATCCGTCGGATCTCGAACCTGGCGACGCCGGCAAGGCCGTGAGCTCCATCGAAATCGTCGATGAGTGCCTGGTCGTGGACATCTGCGTCGATCGATATCTGTGGGCGCTTTATCAACGGACGCCCAAGGAGGACACCATCAAGGAGCTTGAACGGAGGAACGTCACCGTCAAGCGGAAGGGCAAGATGGTGACTGTCGCCAGAACCTTCACCAAGC
>DATNMT010000346.1:0-11835 GCA_035602495.1 Bradyrhizobium sp. | reverse complement strand
GGTGAACAGATGAATGCCCGGCTGTTCCAGCGCGACAAACCAGTCATAGGGCACCGGGAAAGTCGCGGTGCCCTGGCTGGCATGGTGGAACCAGTGTCTGTCCTCGGTCGACCAGTTCTGGTCGAGCCAATGCGCCTCTTTGATGGGGGCGAGGGTCGGCAAGGGAGGGGGCAGGACCTGAGCGACGAAATGCGGCAGGAAGCCGGTCTTGTCGGGGAACTCGACAATCAGCACAAACGCCGTGAGGATCGCGGCCGCCGCAACGAGCGCGATCTTGCCGAGCACGCGAACAAGACCGCTCGCGGGCGCGGGCCCTGCCTTCAGGCGCACGACGATCCGATCGGGAAACCTCCGCTCGTTGAACAGCGTGCTGACCTCGGCCACACTGAGATAGCGTTCCTTGCCCACGCCCTTGCCCATGATGTCGAGCAAAACCGGCCACTCGCCCTTCATCAAGATCCGGTCGTACCAGCGTCTGTTATCCCTGGCGCGTTCGAAATTCGCGTTCATGTAGGTCTTGATTTCCGGCGCCGTCAGGCCGCGCTCGGTTCCCCCGCAGGGATCCGGCCGGTCCTTGCCGAAGGTGGCGAGATGCGCGATTTCCGCCTCGTCGACGTGGGCGGTCGCATCGAGAATCCGCGAACCGACGCCATGCTTGTCCAGCGGACCATTGCGTAGCTCGTCAAGTACCGCGCCGGATCGCCAGCTGCGCAACGGGTGCCCGTTTGCAATCAGGGCGACCCCGTAGGTCTTCAGTCCGGCGACTTTTTTCTTCAGCCCGCTGTCGCCGGTCGCTGCCTCGATGGTTTGGCAAAGCGTGGCAAGCGGCACGACGTGGCCATCGACGAACCCGCCGGCGACCGCTGCGCGCAGGAAGGGGCACGGATTATTGGGTGAAACCGGGACCTGGCCGGGAAGCGCGTCGTTCGAATCCGTCCCAGCACTGTCGTTTGGCATGGAGCTAATCCTCGAAATTGCCGAATCACGAAACCGAATGATGAAATTGACACGCCCTGATGTGAAGCGGATGAAGGAGGCCGAAGGACCTGGAAGCTGAAAAAATTGGAAAGCGACTCCGCCGGCGGCGCACTACTTCAGGATGTGCCGGAGTTTTGGTGGAATCCGAACCCGTGTCAACCAGATGAGCGCGCGCACCGCGGCTCAGGTATTCGCAATCCGCTTGGACTCGACGATCGTCAGTTGGACCGACGGGACGCCGGCCTTCAAAAGCCCGTCGCGGTAATGGGCGATGTCAGCCGGGGTTTTCCAGCGGAAATTCCTCAGATGCCGTTCGACGGTCAGGCCGGGATAGCTGGTCAGCAGGACTTCGGCCGCCTTTGCCGCTTCCATGCCTCGTCCCAGTTGCGCGAGAGCCGCCGCCCGCACCGCGAGCACCTGAAGATGATGGGGGTTCACATAAAGGGCTTCGCGCGCCCACGACAGCGACGCGTCGTATTGTCCCAGAAGGTAATGGCTGAACGCGTTCAGGGCCGCCCATTGATAGCGGGGGTCGCTGTTGCCGCGCTGCGCCGCGGTCGAAAACAGTTCGATCGCCTGCCGGTGTTCGCCGATCACCATGTGGCTTATGCCAAGAACGCCGCGGGCGCCCATGTCGTACGGGTTCAACTCGACAGCCCTCTTTGCCGCATCCATCGCCGCCTCGTGATTGCCTTCGAACGCGTGCACATAGGACAGGATCGAAAATGCAAAGGACGAGCGCGGATCGAGCCGGACGCTGCTTTCGGCGAGACTCATCGCCTCGGACCACAATTCGCGCGTGCTCGCGATCCATCCAAACTGCACGCTTTGCAGCTGGATGGTCGCTAGATAGGCGTGGGCAATGGAAAGCGCCGGATCGAGCGCTATGGCCTCCCGGAACAGGGCAATCGAGGCTTCGAAATCCGCCTTGGTCTGCCGATAATAGCGGGAGAGCCCCCTCAGGAACCGGTCCCACGCGGTCAAATCGGTGGACGACGACCGGGTCGGGGTGGATGCCTCGGCGCGAAATATCTCCGGCGCCAACGCCGCGGACAGGCTGGTGGTGATTTCATCCTGCATCGTGAACAGGTCGCCGATGTCGCGGTCATATCGGCCGGTCCATAATTGCTCGCCGTTCTCGGGCGCGATCAGCTCGGCGGTGACGCGAAGCTTGCTTCCGGCGCGACGCACCGATCCCTGGATCAGGTAGGTGGCGTCGATCTCGCGGGCGATCAGGCGCGCGCTCAGGCCCTTGCCCTTGAACGCGAACGTCGAGTTCCGGCTCAGCACCCGATAAAACGACTGCAGCGAAAGCGCGTGGATCAGGTCCTCGGTCAGTCCGTCGGAAAAATATTCGTCGGTGCTGTCGCTGAGATTGGCGAACGGAAGCACGCCTACGATCGCCGTTCGATACTGCGCCGGCAGGTTTGACTTGTCCTGCGCCTCCCGGCCGCGGCTGCTGGCACCGGCAGGATCCCAGGTCCAGACATTGATCGGCACTTCGATGTTCTTGAAGCGGTGGCTGCCAGTGTCGACAAAGCTGACGCTGAGGTGCTTGCAGGCCTCCTGATAGGCCTTTTCCGAGACCGCCACGCCGCCGGGAGCGGCAACCGATTCGAGGCGAACGGCGATGTTCACGTCGTCCCCGAATACCTCGTCTTCGTCGGCGATCACGTCGCCCATGTGGACGCCCATGCGGAATCGCATGACCCGGTCCGCGGGCAGGTGGTTGTTGCGGTCGGCCATCAGCGACTGCGTCGCGACGGCAGCCTCGATCGCGCCGACGATGCTCGGAAACTCCAGCAGGAAACCGTCGCCGGTTTTCTTCACCAGCCGGCCGCCGTGATTGAGAATGATCGGGTAGATCGCGCTGCGATGGGCCTTGAAGGCGGCATGCGTGCCTGCCTCGTCGGCGCCCATCATTCGCGAATAACCGGCGACGTCAGCGCAAGCTATGGCGGCTAACCGTCTCTCCATCTCCTGTGTCCTGTCCCCCGAACTGCCAGATACTACTACGTGGTGTCCTGACCAAATCCAATGGTTTTAAGATACCCTGCGCCGGCCGGAACCGCTTGGACGTAGTTAATGCAGCCCGCCCAGATTTCGCTCAGTGGAACAGCGGATGGCCTCGATGGCGCGGGAGGCTTTTTTTAAGGATTTCTATGCGTCCAGGATGACGGTCCGGTGAACGCGTGAGCCGGATCGTCCCCCGGTCAGGCCGGGAACCGGCGTCCGGGCCTGACGGTCATTGCGCGATGTTATAGACCGCGCTGCCGGCGAGATAGATCCCGAGCAGGATCATCGCGATCAGGAACCAGCGGCGGAAGGCTTCGGCCTGCATCCGCGAACGCACCGCTTGCCCGATAAACATGCCGGCGAATGAGGCTGCCATCGCGATAGCACCCGGCAGCGTGGTCGATGCGTTCAACAATCCGGCACTGGTGAGGTTGAACGCCAGCGCCAGCGTAGCGACGGTGAAAAATACCCCGAGCGCCTGAAAGAGTTCGTCCTTCTCCATGCCGATCGCCTGCATGAAAGGCATCGAAGGGATCACCTGCACGCCGGTCGTGGCGGAAACCAGGCCGGTCATGATGCCCACGATGCCGCCGATCCATTTTTCGTCGCGCGGCGCGACGCTGAAGCTGAGTTTGCTCAAGCCCGTGATCGCATAGATCACGAGCAGCACGCCGAGCACGACGGCGCCGTAGCGCGCATAGGGGCCGGTCAACATGCCCGCATTCAGCCAGATGCCGACTACCGTGCCCAACATCAGCGGCCACAGCCGCCGCATGATGTCGCGCAAGTACGGGCCCCCGAAAGTCTGCCAGATATTGGTGACGACCGCAGGCACGATGACGATGGCGAGCGCGCGTGCCGGCGGCATCGACACCGCGAGCAGGCCGATCGACACCGTCGGCAGGCCAAGCCCGATTGCGCCCTTGATGAAACCAGCGAGCAAGAACGACGCGGCGATTAGAAGCAGAAGGTGGTCGAACATGCAGGTGACATTGACCGGTCGGCGCAATCAGCACAATCTGCAAGTCATTGAGCCAGCCTTCGGCCATGACGAAGGCTCGTTGTCATTCCGGGCGATGCGAAGCATCGAACTACGATGTGCACTTGCACATCGGAGAATCCCGAGATTCCCCGATGTGCAATTGCGCATCTGAGGGCTGGTGCTAACGCACCATCCCGGAATGACGGCTTCGAGTCCTATCGTGCTCTACGGAGATCCGCCATGCGTTTCGATCTGGTCGACCTTCAGCTATTTATCGCGGTAACCGAGGCACGCAGCATCACGGCTGGCGCGCTCCGCGCCCATCTCGCGCTGGCCTCCGCCAGCGCGAGGATCAAGGGTTTGGAATTAAGCCTCGGCGTTGAGCTTTTGAAGCGCGGCCGCCGCGGCATTGAGTTGACCGCGGCGGGGGAGAGCCTGCTGGATCACGCCCGCATTATCATGAATAATGTCGAGACAATGCGCGGCGATCTCGCTGCGTATGCACGCGGCCTGAAGGCGAACATCCACGTGCTCGGTAACACATCCGGGCTCTCCGAGCACCTGCCAAAGGCACTGGCGGCCTTTCTGGCTGATAATCCCAATATCAGCATTGATGTCGAGGAGCGGGAAAGCGTCGACATCGCCTCCGCGATTGCCAGCGGCGGCGCCGACATCGGGCTGGCTGTCGATGCGGCACTGCCGGAAAGCATCGACCGATTTCCGTTTTGCGACGACCGCCTGGTAATCGTGACCTCACGTCGCGACAGCATGGCGGGCCGCCGCCAGATCGAATTTCAGGAGGTGATCGGCTTGGATTTTCTCGGACTGGCGAGTAACAGCGCTTTACAGAAACATATCGCCGGTCATGCCACGCGGCTCGGCGCGCGCTTAAGGTTTCGCGCGCGCTTGCGGGATTTCGACGCGATCTGCCAGATGGTGGCGGCCGGCGTCGGCATTGCGGTGGTGTCGGAAGCCGCCGCGAGGCGTTGCGCGAGGTCCATGCCCATCGCGATAGTCAAAATCCGCGACCCCTGGGCGAACCGCCGTCTCGCGATCTGCGCCCGCAGCTTCAAGTCGCTGCCGCGGCCGGCGAAGCTGCTGGTGGAGCATCTGCGCAAGGTGGCTGGTTGACTCTCGCCGCGATCTCGATCGGCCCTCTCCCCCGCTTGCGGGGGAGAGTTGGAGTGGGGGCCGACACACGCACCGCCGTTGCGCTTGCCCCCCACCCTGGCCCTCCCCGCAAGGGCGGGGAGGGAACGCAACTTTATCGGCGCAGAGCTTCACTTCTCCATCGTCACGCCGGCGTCCTTGATCACTTTTGCCCACTTCGTGGTCTCGGCCTCGATAAATCCGCGAAACTGCTCCGGCGTGTTGCCGGCCACGGTCAGGCCCTGATCGGCGAGTTTTTGCTTCACCCCGGGATCGTTCATCGCCTCATTGGTGATGCGGTTGAGCCTCGCGACGATGGCCGGCGGCGTTTTCGACGGCGCGATCATGCCGTACCAGTTCTCGATCAGGAGATCCGGCATGCCGACTTCCGCGGTGATGGGCACATCGGGCGCGGTCGGCGCGCGCGCGCGGGCGCCGAGCGCGATGGGGTGCAGCGTGCCGGCCTTGATGTGCGGCAGGATCACCGGCAAATCGAGGAACGTCATCTGCACCTGCTGGCCGAGCAGGTCGTTGATGGCCGGCGCTGCGCCCCGATAGGGCACGTGAACGATGTCGATGCCAGCCGTCTGCTTGAACAACTCGCCGGCCAGATGCGGCAGGCCGCCGACGCCGGCGGAAGCAAAATTGAGCTTGCCGGGCTGCGCCTTGGCCAGCGCCACCAGCTCGGCCATGTTCCGGGCGGGAACATTGTCCGCGACCACCAGCATCTCCGGCACCGTCACCACCAGCGTCACCGGCGCGAGATCCTTCGCCACATCGTAGGCGACCTTTTCCAGCGTAGGGTTGATGACGAGCGAGCTCGCGCTCACGATTCCGATGGTGTAGCCGTCCGGATTGGCCTTCGCCACCGCATCGGTTCCCAAGACGCCGGCCTGGCCGGCGCGGTTGTCGATCACCACCGGCTGCCTGGTCAGTTCCGACATGCGCTGGCCGACCAGGCGAGCGATGATGTCGTTCGGACCGCCGGGCGGAAACGGCACGATCAGCCGGATCGACCGGGCGGGAAAATCCTCGGCCTGAGCCAATGCCGGCCACAGCAATGACCATGCGGTCGCAAGCGCCGCCAGAATCTTCATGCCGTCCTCCCGATGCGCGTGCCGGGATTAACTGGCCGCGCTTTTCCGTAACGTGCCACAATGCGGGGCAACTTTGAAACGTCGTAAAGGGCGAAAATCCTGTTTGTGATGAAGGCATGTCGCGGGGGTCATCGACCCTCATGGTGAGGAGCGCGTCGGAGTTTATCATCGGGCCGCGCTTCGCGCGGACCCGTTGGCGCGTCTCCGGACGATGCTTCGCATCGCCGGGAGAACCATGAGGCCCGTACGCGTCGTCATCCTTCGAGACACATCGCGGAGCCTGTCATCGGGCGCGCATTCGCGCGACCCGCTGGCGACGCTCCTCGGGATGAGGCCGGCGTGTGCCCTAGCTGTTGAGCAGCTTGATCGCCGCTTCATGCACGCGCGGATCGCCGGCGGCGATGATGCGGCCGCCGCTTTGCGCGGGCTTGCCTTCCCAGGTGGTGACGACGCCGCCGGCGCCGGTGATGATCGGGATCAGGGCCGCGATATCGTAAGGCTTCAGTTCGGTCTCGACCACGAGATCGAGATGGCCGGCCGCCAGCATGCAGTAGGAATAGCAGTCGCCGCCATAGCGCGTCAGCCGCACCGCCGCCTCGATGCGGGCGAAGGCGGCGCGGTCGGCGGCGTTCATCAACAGCGGGCTGGTCGTGTACGAGGTCGCCTCCTTCAGCGAGGCGCAGCGGCGCACCGAAAGCCGCCGCTCGCCCGAGGGCCCGCTGTAATGCGCCGAGCCGCTGTCGCCGGAAAAGCGCTCGCCGATAAAGGGCTGGTGCATCATGCCGAACACCGGCGTGCCCTTGTGCAGCAATGCGATCAGCGTGCCCCAGATCGGAAACCCCCCGATGAAGGATTTGGTGCCGTCGATCGGGTCCAGCACCCAGACATATTCGGCGTCCTCGCGCTCGCTGCCGAATTCCTCGCCGACAATGCCGTGCTGGGGAAAATTCGCCTTGATCAGCCGCCGCATCACCGCCTCCGCGGCGCGGTCGGCCTCCGTCACGGGATCGAAGTCGTGGCTGGTGCTCTTGTTGTCGACCGAAAGCGAGGTGCGGAAGAACGGCAGGATGGTTTCGCCGGAAGAGGTCGCAAGCCGGCCGATGAAGGCTGTGAAATCGATGACCGTCACGGCGGTTCCTTGCAAGGGGGAGAAAGCTCTCGCGCGCCCTTGCCTAGCTCAATCCTGCCGATTGCGCACGGGGGGCGGGGCGCCTATCCCGTTTTGGTTCGGCAATTTTCGACTGTCGAATCACCGCGCGCAGCGATGTATTTTCTGATGGCGGGGCCGATCACGAATTCGGGAACTTGGTAAAGTGGGCCCTTGGGGAGGGCTCATGGAGCTGTTGGGTTGGCAGTCAACTATTTGAAATAATGAGGTAAAATGACCTAATGTGACTTTTTTGCCCCGCCGCCAGACTGAATTGGCTTTTACACCGGAAATGATTCAAAGGGCCTTGCACTTTGTGCAGCGCGGCCGCATATTGTTGCGGTGCGGTAGCGCCTCGCGCTATCGCTGCCCTCCTTGGGCGTTTCCTCCCTAGACTTGGGCCGCTTGTTTATTCAAGCGGCCCTTTTTTCTGGCGCGATGATTCCCGTCTGCGCTTTTCGAGTGCAGCTATTTCGCGTGCGCGTTTTTCTTGCACGTCATTGCGGGACGCATGACGCGCGGGTTACTCCGCCGCCGCCTGGAACGGTCCGAGATCGCCGAGCGGGACCGCGGCCAGCGCCTCGGCTAACGCCACGAAATCAGCGGCAACTTGCGCGAATCGCGGACCGCGTTCGCGCCGCCGCTCGTCCATGTAGATCGCGCGGTTGAGTTCGAGCTGGATTGTATGCAATCCGCTCGCCGGGTTGCCGTAATGCTCGGTGATGAAGCCGCCGGCATAGGGCTTGTTGCGGCCGACCGAGTAGCCGAGCCGGCTCATGGTTTCCTCCACCATGTCGGGCAGCATGCCGGCGCAACTGGTGCCGTAGCGGTCGCCGATCACCACGTCCGGCCGCCGCGGCTCGTCGCGCGACACCCCGATCGACGGCATCGAATGGCAATCCACCACGATCACCGCACCGAACGCCTGGTGCGCCTTGTTGATCAGCCGCCGCAGCGCGCGGTGATAGGGCTTGTAGAGCGCCTCGATCCGCGCCAGCGCGTCGTCGACCGCCAGCCGTTCGCGGTAGATCTCCTGGCCGTCGCCGACCACGCGCGGGATGGTGCCGAGCCCGCCGGCCACCCGCATCGAGCGGGTATTGGCGAAACTCGGCAGCCGGCCGGCGAACATCCGCGGATCGAGCTCATAGGGCTCGCGGTTGACGTCGACATAGGAGCGGGGAAAGTTCACCCGGACCACCGGAAAGCCGCGCGCGCTCAAATCCGAGATCAGTTCGTCCATGAACGAATCTTCCGAGCGGCGCAGCGCCGGAAGATCGATCCGCGAGGCAGAGAGGAATTCGCCCGGGTAGACCGAGCCGGAATGCGGGGAGTTGAAGATGATCGGCGCCCGCCACTCGGCCGGCTCCACGATCTCGAACGGTGGCGACAGCTCGCCATTAATCTGGGTCATCTTCGGGCGCCGTCCTGGAATCATCCGCCGGTCTGATCATTTGTGCCAGAAAAACGGAGCTCTTATGAGGACATATTCTCTGTAATCACGACCATTCTGCCAAGCGAAAAAACCCTTAACGGCTCTGGAACGTATCTTAAATACCGAAAACGCCTGCCTTCATTGCTTTGGGACGCATTCCGGTCCAGAAATAGTGCCACAAGCGGCCCGACGCGCGCCTTGCCCCTTCACCCGAAATTTACCGTCTGTCGGGCTTAGTGAACGGATTGATCCTCAAATCGGATTCGACGATCCCGGCCATGCACAAGATCCTCCTCGCCGAAGACGACAACGACATGCGCCGCTTCCTGGTCAAGGCGCTGGAAAATGCCGGCTTTCAGGTCTCCCCGCACGACAACGGCATGTCGGCCTATCAAAGGCTGCGCGAGGAACCGTTCGAGATGCTCTTGACCGACATCGTGATGCCCGAGATGGACGGCATTGAGCTGGCGCGCCGGGCCTCGGAACTCGATCCCGACATCAAGATCATGTTCATCACCGGCTTTGCCGCGGTCGCCCTGAACTCCGATTCGGAGGCCCCGAAGAACGCCAAGGTGCTGTCGAAGCCGGTGCACCTGCGCGAATTGGTCAGCGAAGTGAACAAGATGCTGGCGGCCTGAGTTCGGCCCGCCAGTCCGCCAAAACACCCGAAAACAGCGGCCCGAGCATCCTTGCCTGCCCGCTTTGGAGCCGATATACGGACCCAACCCGTAAGTTAAGGATTTTGAGGGGCGCGTAGCTCAGCGGGAGAGCACCTCGTTGACATCGAGGGGGTCACAGGTTCGATCCCTGTCGCGCCCACCACGCACGCTCTGTAGTTGTATAAGGTAGAGACCACTCGCGATAGCGCCGCAATCTCAAAGACATGTGCGCCGAATTCTCTGGTAAGCGCGGTCTCTGCTCCTGCAATCGGCGTGAATTAGCCCATTTTGCCGCCGGTCTCTGCAGCAAAAAATTCCGTTCCTGACTCTACTTCCGGAGACCGGTTCGATCCCTGCGTGGGGAGCAGGCAGTTTGGTCCAGATCATCTCCACCAACCAGTCTTCCCGAACCGCGGAAACCATCGCCGATCAGAAACAGGCCGTTTCTGCGGGGATTCTTGCCTTCTATTTTTGAGTTCCCGGTCTCTGCCGACAATAACGGTCTCTCGGGTGGATTATTGGCCCCCGGTCTCTGCATCCAAAAATTCCGTTCCTGACGACTGAATTTCGGAACGGAACAGGCCAGCCGACGCTCGGGAACAGCGAGCTTCGAGCAGCGTCGAACCTATTGTTAGTCGTCCCAAATTATCTCCCCGCATTGGCAGCGGAACACCCGGTATCGCCCGCCCTTCCGAGAGTCTAAAAGGGAGAGGAATAGGCGCGGCTCGGCTGCACATTTTGAACAGAATATCCACTTTTCGTCGCGAGTTTCGTTGGCGGCGCGCCTACTTGGATCGTTGTGATCCATGCTCGTTCCCGTCGTAGGCATCACACACCGCTCCCGTGCTCTGCTTTTTCTAACGCTGTTCCACCCTAGCGCGCCAAAGCACATCGAAAGTGATCAAGTCAGTTGGTGCCGACGCTTGTGCATCCATTGGATTGCCAGAATTTTCCGTAGGGGCGGCCCTTGCAAATTCTTCGTTGGAGGTCGGTCGTGAGGAAGTCTCCGACGGCCATTCCAGCAACGATTTCGAGAGCCCGGGCTTGCCTTCGTACCAGCATTTTCGCCCATCAATGATACGATAGGACCACCAGCCCGAATGCAGATTTGATGGCATCGCGAGATTGCATTGTTGTTTCGCCTGTGCATATGGCACCGCGACTGGCGAGAACGCGGCGACAACGCAAGCTACCAACGCAACTGACCTAATCTGTTTCGTCATCATCAAAGATTACTCGTTGCTTCAATCTACTTACGGCGACAACCAAATCGGGCCGTTCGAGAACTTCCACCAATTCGGTGAGAATGTGCTCGTTGTTCTGGGGTCGTGGTTCGAGGTATTCCTCCAGTATGCGTTGCGCTTCGTTGACGGCTTGAAGAACCAACTGTTGATCGGTCATGACCTTCTTGTCCGTTCAATTTCGCCGGATTCAACGCAAAAGAAAGATCAAGTCAATTTTTGGAATTATCCCATCAACTTTTGTTTCAAGAAGGAACCTGAGCGGCCGAAAATGCCAATCCGCTCACGCGAACATCTCGGCTCCGGCGGGCGTGAACTTCACGTAGGTTCCGCTCTCATGCCGCAACAGCCAGCCTTTGAGATCGCGCGCGCGAGCGGCGCGCATCTCGGCGAAGGTGATTTTCTGTTGGCGGGTGGCGGGCATGTCAACGTTCTGACCGATGTAATGCTCGTCCACGCGGACGGACACTTCCTCTCGGGACGCCGCGCAGCCACCCAACGCGGCGCATAGCGCCACGATTCCCAGAATACGCATTTTGCTGATCCCCCGACCTACTGCCAACCAAGCGCAACCGCAGGTCGAAGGCAATACTGCAAGCGGCGTAAGCCGCCTGGAGGGCTTGGCGGTCGTACGCTCGGACGACTGAGACGCCCCGTTGGCTTCGCCTGCCGCTTCCGCCAGATTCAGCCATTCCGCGACCATCTCTCTGAGGACGGTGCGCGATTGGCTATCGCCCGCAACCTTCGCAAGTTGCAGGCAATGGGTGGCGAAGTCGACGTATTGCTCCCGTTTGTCGATTGATTGGTCTGCCATTCGTCGTCCCACCGAGGTTGCTCACCGGACTACAGGTGGCTGGACGGCCGCTCATGCGAATAGATGCGCGTGCGCTGCTATTTGCTTTTAGGCGGCTTGTCAGCGGGCCCGGCTCTTCTGTCCGGTTTCGATCGCCTATCGGCTCCAGATCGGCGTTCGCCGACGAGTTGCTTCTCCGCTTCTGATCGCGTGTCCGTTCCAGATCGTCGTTCTTTCGAGGTTCGCCTACCGTCGCCCGACCGCTTCTCATCGCTGCCCATCGTGGTCTCCGTGGGGTTGCCGAGAATCATGCTGGATCGCGCAGGACTATCGCACGAAAG
>DATNMT010000338.1:0-23288 GCA_035602495.1 Bradyrhizobium sp. | reverse complement strand
TGGCCAGCATGAAGCGCAGTTCGTCATTGAAGGCGCGGGCGTCTTCCTCGGACGAAAAATAGCCGCCCTTCCAGCCCCAATAGGTCCAGCAGCCGGCCAGCCGATCGAATACCTGCTTGGCCGAGAGCTCGCTGACATAGCGCTGCGATTCGGGGAGGTCGGCGAGCGCCTCGGTGTCCGGCACCGAGCGCCACAGCCAGGACGGCACGGTCTCTTCCTCGACCTTCTTCAGCCTTGCTGCCACGCCGGCCTTGCGGAAATACTTCTGGGCGAGAACGTCGGAGGCGACCTGCGACCAGAATTTCGGGACTTCGACGTTTTCCAGGCGAAATACCACCGAGCCGTCAGGATTTCGGATCTCGGATGTCGTCAATCTGAAATCAATTCCTGCGTAGGGTGACTGGCCTTCGGTGGTGTTGCGGCGTTCGATTCGCATGGTCTTGCCCCGTTGTTTTTGACCGGACCGCATTAGCGCGGCGCCGGCTGTTGTTCCTTGAGCGAACTATTCGTCCGCGGTGTCTCACCGGTGGACCCGGCCCTGTTTCTGTCTGGCCGCAACACCGGTGCGAGCACCGCTGCTGGCTGCCACATGCCCTGACGGAACGCGCCCCGTTCCGCTTTCTCAGGTCATGTCTTCAACGCCCCAACCCGTCTTCTTGAGCCATTCCGGCCCGTTCTTAACGCTCACAGTGCCCCTGAATTCAGGACGTCAAAACCCATCACCCGTTGCCTCGCCGGCCGACGGAGTGGTCAGTTTCGGAACCCTTCAGGGAGCGACCGGCGGGACCCAAACACACTCGCGCCGAACAGGAGGAAAGCTAGGACAACTGCATCGCGCCCGTCAAGGACTAGTACGAGTTCCTGAATCAAATACTAAATATGGTGGAAAAGCCGGGAATCCAGACCCCCGCCGCGGTTCCCGATGCCCGCAAGTATCAGTGAGTCCTGAAGGAATCCCAAGCGAAAAAAATTGTTTGGCGGCATCCGAATTCGGCTTCGTCCCGCTGTTCACAGGCGAACTATTTATTGCGGCCGAGGGGTTGCTCTCCAGAGACTCACGTGAAGTTACGGGAGGGACGGGTTGGCATGCCCGGTACCCGATCGCCGGCGGCGTGGACAAGCGCCTTGCTTAAGCCCACTACCCCCGATTGATTCCCTTCCATGACCGTTCAAAACCAGCCGAGCGCGCAGCCGCTCATCGCGCCCGCGGGGCTTCTCTTCCTCGCCATCACATCCGTAGGCTGGGGTTTCAACTGGCCCATCAACAAGTACCTGCTCAGCGAATTGCCGCCGCTGACGATGCGCGGTTGCACCGGCGCGGTTGGCGCGATTCTGCTGGCGGGCCTCGCTGTCCTCTTTGGCCAAAGCCTGGGCGTTCGGCGCAAGCTGTGGGGGAGGCTGGTATTCGGCGCCGTGTTCAACGTCGGCGGCTGGATGGCGCTGATCGGACTGGCGTTGCTCTGGCTTCCCGCCGGCGAGGCCGCGCTGATCGCCTACACCATGCCGGTATGGGCCTCGATCCTGGCCTGGCCGATCCTCGGGGAGCGGCCGAATCTGCGGCGCGTGATTTCGCTGGCGATGGCGCTCACGGGTCTGGCGGCCATCATGGGCGGCAACGGCTTTGCAGCGAGCGTGGAAAAGCTGCCGGGAATCCTGATGGCGCTCGGTGGCTCGATCGCCTTTGCGGTCGGCACGGTCATGGCGAAGAAATTGCCGCTGCCTCTGCCGCCGTTCACGGCCGCCGCCTGGCAGGTCGGGATCGGCTGCCTGCCGGTTGCGATCGCAGGCCTCGCCTTCGAGACGAGCCATGTGACCGCGCTGTCGCAATTCGACTGGGGGCTTCTGATCTATGCGACCGTGGTCCAGTTCTGCGTCGCCTATGTCACCTGGTTCGCCGCGCTCGCCCGGCTGCCCGCGTCGGTGGCGGCGATCGGCACCATGGCGGTGCCCGTGATCGGCGTCGTCACCGCGGCGGTGGCGCTGCACGAGCCGCTCGGGCCCGGCCAGATTGCAGCGTTATTCTTCACGCTCGCCGGCGTCGCGCTGGCGACGCGGTCGTGATTTACGACGACGCCGTCGCGCTCGGCTTGGCCAGGCACTCGTCGATGGCGGCCAGCAGCGCGCTCGGCGAAAAAGGTTTCCGCAAACAGGTGGTTGCGCCAAGTTCGTGGGCCATTTTGTTAAAGTCGGGCGAGGGCGGCTCGATATTCACAAACGCATAGCCCGACATCGCGATCAGCGGAATTGCCGGCGCCCGTTCGTGGAACCGCCGGATCGATTCGAAACCGCGCATGTGCGGCATGAAGATATCGACCAGCATCACGTCGAACGCCGACGATTCAAGCGCGCGAAAACCGGCCTCACCGCCGTCGGCGACGGTGACGTCAAGACCCTGATGCTGAAGACAGGCCTCAATGGCTTCGCGAACCAATGGGTCGTCGTCGACCACGAGGATATGCGCCATGTTCTGACCCTACAGAAGGACGGCGGACTGAAAGCGCCGGACGCAACCAGCGCGATCAAAATGCCGTTACGGGCAAAGGTGCCGCAGGCCGTCGAGACCGATATAGGTCCCCGACTGCGGATCGTAGAAACGATAGGTCTGGATGCAGTAGTCCACCGCGTCCGCGCTGCCCTGTGCCGGCGCGACCACGACCGGGCCGCTGTCGTCATACTGGTCGTCGTAGTAACCCGGCGCGTAATAGTAGCCCGGACCGCCGCCGTAATAGCCGTAAGGCGCCGCTGCGATCGCGCCGCCGACCACCGCGCCCGCGACTGCGCCGGGTATGAAGCCGCCGCCGCCGTGGCGGTGATAAACGCCGGCGGTGCCGCCTTGCCAGCCTCCGCCTCCGCTGCCACCGCGGCCAATATAGCCGGGACCGCCGCCACCACCGCGGCCGACAGGACCGCCACCGCCGCCGCCAACCGGGCCGCTGTGACCCGCGGACTTGCCGATCGAGACCGGCTGGGCGAGGCCTGCGCGTGGCGCCGCCATCGGCAGAACCAAGGCTATTGCCGCAACGCTACTCAGAACTCTAAAACTGATCATGACTGGCTCCCTCCGCGGGAACACTCCCTAAGCGTTTCAATGGAGCAAAAGTTCCCGCGTTGGCCGCGAGCCTGCCAGAGCGGAACTGTATGTTGCATGAACGGAATCCGCCGGCTTCGCGGCGGTGACCGGCCAAAACCGGCTTTCTCCCGACAACGATCGATCCGTCCAAACGAGCGGGACTTTGCTGGACAATCCGGCCCGGCGATGGCATCACCGCCGCAACGCTTTCCCGAACCGGCCCTGGCCCATGAAACAGTTTCTGCTCAAAATCTTCACCTGGTGGAATGGCCAGACGCTCGGGACGCAATTGTGGACCTGGCGGTTCGGCGAGCTGGTCGGAACCGACGAGCAGGGCAATCGCTATTTCCGCACCAAGGGGCGCAAGATCGATCCGTCGCTCGGCTTCGAGCGGCGCTGGGTGATCTATAACGGCTATGCCGAGGCGACGCGCGTGCCGCCATCCTGGCATGGCTGGCTGCATCACACCGTCGACATCCCCCCGACCGAAGAGAACTACACGCCGCGCGAATGGGAAAAGCCGCACATTCCCAACATGACGGGCACGCCGTTGGCCTACCGCCCTCCCGGTTCGACGCTCGCCAGCGGCCGCCGCCCTCCGGCGACCGGCGATTACCAACCGTGGACTCCGGGGCAATAAGCACCGACGATCGTCCTTTGCCGATGTGCGCTGCACATCCGAGGTGGCACTTTCTGCGTCCCGGAATCACGCGGTCGTGTTGAAGGCCCGCGGTCGCGCGACCAACTCCATGCTAGACTTTTAAAGGCAGCTTCGGAGTTTGCATGATGGACATCGTGGCGCTGGCGCTGATGGCCATTTCGATCTTTCTTGCCGGTCGCATGGCGGAACGTCGAGGACGCAGCTTCAAAAACTGGGCGTGGATCGCCGGGATTTTGATCGGGCCGCTCGCGCTTCCCCTGTTGTTCCTGTTGCCGAACTTGCGCCGCGAGAACGGCGACCGCGCCTAGCGGGCCCCTGTGAACAACGGTGACAGCGGGGATAGTTTTCAGCGCACCATTGCCGTCGCCCCGCGATGATGGCTCAATAGGGTCATCTTACGGAGATGGGAAACCATCGCGTCGGTTCGGGCAACAGATCGCGACTGCCCCGATGTGCAGCGGCTGCCGATCAGGATGTGGCTGGGAGATAGGCCCCCAGTGTTGAGATCCTGAGATCGCCCGTCAATGTGGAGCTGCCGTAGGAAAGGAAAGGCCGTCCGGGAAACCGGGCGGCCTTTTTCTGCTGCGGGTGACGTCCTGATGAAGGCGTTACGTCAGCCGTGCGGCGGCGCGGCTGATCGCCTCGTGGCGGCGCGCCTGGGCGGGCGCGATCTTCTCCTTCATCAGCGCGACGATTTCCGGCGGCGCGGTGTCGGGCGAGCCCGCGTTGAACGGCGGCGCCGGGTTGTATTCGAGCCGGAGCTGGATCGCCTCCGCGGTCGGCCGATCGACCATGATCGACACCAGCGTCAGCGCGAAATCGATGCCCGCGGTGACGCCGCCACCGGTGACGCGGTTGCGGTCGACGCAGACGCGGGTCTTGGCCGGTATCGCCCCGAACTCGGCGAGATAATCGACCGCCGTCCAATGCGTCGCGGCGCGATAACCCTTCAGCAGGCCGGCGGCTCCCAGCACCAGCGATCCCGTGCAGACCGAAGTGATGTACCTTGCGCCCAATGCCTGCTTGCGCAGGAAATCCAGCATCTCCTCGTCATTGACCATGTCATCGGCGCCCGACCCGCCAGGCACGCAGATCACGTCTAACTGCGGGCAATCGGCAAAGGTCGTGGTCGGCGTCAGCGTCAGCGCCGAGTCGCTTGCGACCGGCTCGATGCGTTTCCAGATCAGGTGCACCTTGGCGCTGGGCAAGCTGGAAAACACCTGCACCGGCCCAGTGAGGTCGAGCTGCGTCACCTTGGGGAATATCACAAGACCGATCTGAAGCGGCGCGGACATGGCGAAGGCCTTTCGAGGTTTTGCTTGACGCCAGCAAGATGCCATGATCGTCTGATGTCCGAAATGCCGTATTTCCCTTAATTTCGGACATGGCCAAAAAATGATCGGCATTCTCGTCTTTCCCGATTTCCAGTTGCTGGATGCCGCCGGTCCGATTTCGGTATTCGAAATCGCCGCGCGCTTCGCCCGCCAGCCGCCGTCGATCAAGGTTGTGGCGGCGACGCCGGGGCCGGTGCGCAGCTCCTCGGGCGTCGAGATGGTGGCGCGGGGCTTCAAGCCCGCGGGTGCGATCTCCACCCTGATCGTGGCCGGCGGCGATGGGGTGGATCTGGCTGCGAAATCGGAAAACGCGCTGGCTTTCGTGCGTGGCCTCGCCAGGGGCGGTGTCCGCATCGCCAGCGTCTGCTCCGGCGCCCTAATGCTGGCCGAGGCCGGCCTGCTCGACGGCCGCCCCGCCACCACGCATTGGCAGCGCACCCGGCAATTCCTTGCCGCCTATCCCGGCGTGAAATGGGAACCCGACCGGATCTTCGTCCGCGACGGCCAGATCTGGAGTTCGGCGGGGATCACCGCCGGCATCGATCTGGCATTGGCGATGGTCACGGAGGATTACGGCGAGGAGATCGCGCAAAAGACCGCGCGCCAGCTCGTGCTCTATCACCGCCGCTCGGGCGGCCAGTCGCAATTCTCCTCGCTGCTGGAATTGAAAGCGCCGAGCGGCCGCTTCGGGCCGTTGCTGACCTGGGCGCGCGAGCATCTCGATGCGCCGCTGACGGTGGAAGATCTCGCCGAGCAGGCCGGCATGAGCTCGCGGCATTTTGCCCGCGCCTTCATCGCGGAAACCGGCGCCACGCCGTCGAAGGCGGTCGAGCGCTTGCGGATCGAGGTGGCGCGGCAGCGCGTGCAATCCTCCAGCGAGGCGATCGAGCGCGTCGCGGAGGCGACCGGCTTTCGCGATCCGGAGCGGATGCGCCGCGCCTTCATCCGCGCCTTTGGCCAGCCGCCGCAATCGCTGCGCCGGGCGGCGAGGGCAGGGTAGGCGGTGGATGCGCAGGTGGATCCTCGCCGCGTGATGTTCGCGACGGCTCCAACAGCGGTACCAAAGCGGACATCGTCTCCGGTCCGCTCCGTGGCTAACGTCATCAGAGATAAGGACACACCGGATTTACTCCCATCGCCCGGTGATGTCGGCAAGAAAAAGCCCCGGACGACGCCGGGGCTTGAGACGCGGTAGACGAAAAAGTCGGATCAGTTACCTGTCAGTGACCTGAGCGCGGTGCCTGCAAACTTGTAGTTCAACCCAACCTTGAACGTGCTGTAGTCAATTCGGTTCGTAGCAGAAATGTTGAATGAGGACGGAGTGGCTCCGAGAAATTCGCGGGCCCCGACGAAGGCGTTGCCCACGTTGATGTACAGATATTCAGCCTTGACGCTCCAGTTGCCTTTGAACGCCTGCTCCACGCCGGCACCTACAGCGTAGCCGCCGCGCAACCCCTTGCTTGTCGCGGCCGCATCGAAGCCAAACGTGTCCATCATATTGATCCGAAGATTCGTGTTTACTACGGCGCCGCCACCGGTTGCATAGATCAAAGTCTGATCGAAGGCATAACCGACGCGCCCCCTCAGGGTGGAGATGAAGTCCATACACTCATTCGTGCGAAACGTGATCGAGTTGCCGGCAGAGAGATAGGGCGTGAAGATCTCGCGCGATTTTCCACTGATGCTTCCGCCCTGGACATCGAATTCGCCGCCGAAATACCAATGATTGAGGTGGAGCGAACCATAGCCAAACTGCGCGCCGCCAAATCCGCCCTGAACGCTACGGCTCCCGAATGCCCCTTCAAAGAAGGGGTCGTTGTTAAAAGTTTCGTTCGCAATGATGTTGCGGTCCGGCGACCAGGCGCCGCCGCCATTGATGCCAACGTAAAAGCCGCTCCAGTTGTAGCCCCCGCCAGGCGCCCAGGAGAACCTTTGGTCGGATAGCCAAGTAGGGCTCTGCGCACGTGCCACCGTGCCGACCAAAGCGGTTTCCAAAACCAACACTGCGATCGAGACCAAACGCGAAATGCGCAACATGACTGCCCCCGCAAAAGCGTTAAAAATCAATTCCTCCGACGATGAACGATAACCCATCTGGACCCCGAAAAACGGGGCTGTATCCCGGCCAGCAATAATTCCCTAAGATGTCACTCTGCGGACACACCTTCGACCAAGTCTTTGGTTTGCGAGGATTTTAAAGAGATATCAAAGGACATGCAGACTAGGAAGGCTGCGCGATGTCCCTCGTTTGGATGGAGGGCGGCGATCGGCCGCGCCCCGCGGATCGGCTTGTTCGTAGTTGCGGCTACCGCGGCGTGCCTGGGATGCCAGGACACCGCGCGCACCCAGGAATTCTCGCGTGCCGGTCAATTCGCCCGAGAACCCGCACCGAACCTTCCCAGCTTCTTGCGCTGCGCCTCCGCTTCGCCACCCGTTCTGCCACAGCGGTGGCACGCCGTCGCGTTGATGGCGCCTTTTGACGACGGCCAACTCGACGTCGGCGAATTCGTCTATGACGCGGCTTTGCCGGCGATGCGTGCTACCGTCTCCGGTGTCGAATCCGGAACAATCGATCTTCTCATCACCAGAGAGGAAACTTACCGACTGACCGGGCCCCGACAGTCCCCAACCGCATGCGTCTCATCCGGCGCCCTGTTCAATCCACCATCCAGGCAGTGGTTGTCGGCGCAGGCGCAATGCGCCGGTAAAGCCCCGGTTATGTCCAGCCTGATGGAGTGGTGGACGATGCCGTCCGCGGACTCTGCCGCCACCTGGTATTGGTACAGCGCCAAAACGCGACTGCCTTGGCGCACCACCCGGATCACGCCTTCCGCCGATCCGGCCGTCATCGGCGACTACGCCATGACCAACTTTTCTACCTTCGAAGAAATGCCGCGCACGAACCTTGCCGTTCTGCGCGATTTTTGTCGGGCCCGCGTTGCTCCCGCCAATGCGCACCCACCCGCCAAGAGCGTGCGTGCTCTAATGGAGGCGCAATCCGGCAACGCCGGCGACGTGGAAGGTCCGGCCCGTGCGGCAACACTGGTTGCCGGACTTGATCGTCAAGCCTGCTCGAGCGTCAAACTGCCACGCTGGCCTTCGCGCTTTGAAATGACGGCTATTATGATCCCCACAAACTTTCAACGCGGCCCCTATCCGGCGGAGATTTTCTACGATTGGAGTGCGGCCAACGCTCAACTCACCCGATTGCACGAGCCGGGAAACCCGTCGTCGAGGGCCAGGCTTGACGGGTTATTGAAGGGAGCCGTGGGTTACCACATTGCCCGCGATGAATCCGGGGCCGCGGTTTGCGAGCGTGCATATCCTGGAATAGTCCGGCCCGACTGGATGACAAACGATAAATGTCAATGCAGGGCCGTCGTCAAAAACAATCCGGCATTCGATCGCAACGACGCAATCCAGATCTTTTCTTGCCCGGTCAAACCTTCCGGCGTTTTCTGGGCTTGGTATAGCATCACCGGTCGGCCTGTCACCTTCCGATCGACCGCCGTGATCCCTTCCGGGCTTACCCTGGCCGATTACTATCACTGGACTTCGAAAACCGCCTTCCCGACCGAGGTTCTCGATCTGCCCGCCGAATGCAAGATGAGTGCGCCTTTGGAGCCGAACCTGGCTGCCGGCTTCAGGTCTGACTGCGCAGGATGCCATATTGCGTCCGAACGGTAGTAGAGGAATCCGGGCTGGATTGGTTTTGGCCAATTCACAGGATGACCGTCCGAGGGCGGGGCAGGGCATGCACGCGTGCAGCCGGCATAGGTGATCATGGTCGGATCATGTCCGCCGATCCAACACCGTCACCATCGGACCGCTAACTTCGCGGGTCCAACCAGGCGCGCCGGTCATATGAGCCGCTTGGCGCAAGCGGTGCATTTTTATGTCAGCCGCCGAATGCTTCATCGCGGAAATGTGCATCCGCGATCCGCGCCTCGGGGTGGTGCATGATGGTCATGAACCAAATGAGGCTGAAGAACAGCGACCATGCTGTATCCCAAAAGATCCAGTTCATGCGACTTCCTCTCGAAAGTTCGTCGAGGGCAGGAGGCTATCAGCATCCGGTCCTCCTGGTGAAGAAGGACGCTTCGAACGAGGCGAACGACTTTGGCCCAGAGAGGTTCCGGGACCAGACAGGAAAATTCCCCTTGGAGCATAATCCGGAAAAACGGACGCCGGTTTTCCGAAAACATCATGCTCCATCAAAAAGCTAGAGCGAGATGACGATTCGAGGAAAAGTCATCCCGCGCTAGTGTCGAAGCAGCGATAGCAGCAGCGCCAGCGCAAGCAGCGCAGCCACCCCCTGCCAGAACCGAACCGGGTGGCGTTCATAGAGCGTCCTCGGCCTTTGCACGGTAAGCGGGGCGCGCGCCGGTCCGGCCTCCATTTCGACGGCGAATTCGATCATGTCGCGAAAACGCTCGGCGGGATCCCTGGCGATCGCCCGGGCGAGCGTGGCCTGCAGCCAGGCCGGCAGGTCGGGCCGCAGCGCGGAGAGCGGCGTCGGCCGCTCCCGGCGCGGCGGGCTGGTGGCGTCGGCATTGCCATACGGGAATTCGCCCGCGAAGGCGCGGAACATGGTGACGCCGAGAGCGTAAAGGTCGGTTGCCTCGTTGCCGGGTTCGCCGTCGAACATTTCCGGCGCCATGTAGGCGGGTGTACCGGGGATGTCCTCGGGCGGGGCATCCTCCAGTCCGGGTATGCGCACCACGCCGAAATCGATCAGCTTCAGCGATCCCTCGGCTTCAAGAATGACGTTGTCCGGCTTGATGTCGCGGTGGATGATTCCGGCGCGGTGCAGCGCCGCCGCCGCCCGCGCCAGCTTGATCGAAATGTTGCGTCCTTCCTCCAGCCCGAGCCCGGGACTGCGCGCCAGGCGGGTCTCCAGCAGCTCGCCCTGATAAAGCGGCATGACCGTGTAGAGGCAGGTCTGCCGCGCCGGCGGCAGTTCGATGACGTGGCCGAGCCATGGGCTTGTCACGCGCGCGCCGACCCAGGCCTCGCGCACGAAGGCTGCGCGGTAGGTATCCGTGCTGGCCACGAGAGGTTTTGGAAACTTCAGCGCGACCTCGCCGCCCTCGACTTCGTCCTCCGCCCCGAACAGGCGGGTGTATCGGCCCTCGGACAGCAGCACCTTCAGCACAAAACCATCGATGGTCTCGCCGCCAAGCGGCACCGGGATCAGCGGCAGTTGCGCGATGCCGGCGCCGATCTCGGCCGTGGGCGCGGTCTCGAGGCCGACCACGTCGAGCACCAACGCGGTACAGTTGTCGCCGCTGCCGGCATCGAGCGCGCCCGCCACCAGCGCGCGGGCGGTATCCTCGGAAGAGACGCGCTCGCGCATGATGTCGGCGATGGTCTCCGGGGCGAGGGTTCCATGCACGCCGTCGCTGCAGAGCAGGAAGCGGTCGTGTTGCGCCACCGGCTGACTGGTGTAGTCCAGCCGCACCTCCGTCTCGACGCCCAAAGCGCGCGTAAGGATGCTCGAGCGGCCGGCCGCCTCCTGCCGCACATGATCGGCGGTCAGGCAGGTCAGGCGGTCGCGGCTGAAACGGTAGGCGCGCGTGTCGCCGACATGCAGCACGTGCGCGATGCGGCCGCGCAGCACGAGCGCCGTGAAGGTGCATCCCATCCCCATCAGCATGGGATCGCGCTGACCCTGGGAATGAATCCAGCCGTTGATCGCGTCCAGTACGATGGCCGCTGCGCGCCGCACCTCCACCGTCTCGGGCAGATCGCAAAATCCGTCCAGGAAACCGCGCACCGCGATCTCGGCCGCCTCGCGGCCGCCTTTGGTGCTGCCAATGCCATCGGCGATCGCCGCCACGACGTCGCGCCGCGGTTGGGGCAGTTCGGGGCCAAACACGGCGCCGGCGAAATCCTCGTTGCGCCGGCGCGGTCCGGTCTCCGAGACGAACCCGACAGTTACCTTGACGCCGGAAACCCGTTGAGCCATTGCCCCCGCTTCCTGTCCACGACGCAGTCGCCCGCTCGGTCACGACGCGGCGGCGGCACAGCCTGGAGCCTCGGTTCCGATCAATTCAGAACCTTGGCTCTGTTTTCCTTGTTTGACACGTTTTCCGTAACCCCAGCCGATATCCGTTCCCGGCGCCGGGCTGTCTCCGACGCCAGTGCCCATTGAAGCGGCCGGCGGCCTAGCTTGAGCCCATCCGCGCGCTGATGGCGATAAATATTGCGACGACTAGAACAGCCAGAAGCATCCAATATTGGATATGCACGCCAAAGACGTCGAATCCCTCGACAAGCAAGTGCAAGGCCGCTTCCCCCCGGTCGGGCAAAACCGCAAAACGGAAAATATATTATTCTTATATTTTTTCCATCGCGCTTCATTCCATTTTCAGTTGAAGGCGCCGGCTTTTTTCGCGTTGTATACATTTTAGCGCGCGGTCGGCGATGTGCTTTTTGGCGCAGCCATAGTCGATCACATGAAGCATAAACCGGCCGCCCAAATCCCCAAGCACGCCAACGCTCCCAACCGTCTCGCACCCAGGCCACAAGCGCATTTCCTGCAGGCAAACGCGCGCCAAGTCTGCCCGGGCGATCCCGACTCTATGCCTGGTAAACCCCATGGATGGGATTCCAATTCTCCCCCATGATGGCAGCCGGCCGGGCCATTTCAACGCAAACCATTGCCCATTATTTAGGCGGCTAGCGTTTTCGTCGTGTGCACTCCTCAGTTCTCCGGCTTGCAGCGATGATGCAGGAAGTACCCGCCGGTGCTCGACGCGACGATCGCGGTAAGCTCGCCGGAGGTGCGGTCAAGCGTGTAGTTGCCGCCATCCGTTGCGTCACGCCAAGAGATCTGCGCGGCGTCGATACGGGCCGGGTTGGAATCCACGACAGCTTTGTCGTAGTCGATCCTGATCTGCCAGCTCGCGCCGCTCGCGATGTTGGCGCAGGTCATCACGGTCTCGCCACGCGGCGTTTCGGCGCCGATGGCGGGCGGCGCCATGGCCAGGGCCAAGCCGATTCCCGTTACGAATTTGGTCAGGGTCATTGGCGCATTCGTACGCATCTACTGCTTATTTCCTATGCAAATGCAGACCTTTTAATCATTCAACTCAAGGTCGGCGCGTCAGCTTTATGGAAATTTTATAGCCAGTCAACGTCTGGATACGAATGGCATAATCCTTGCGTTTTTACCGGCGCAGGTCTGTGCCGCCAGTGCATGGATCGGGCTTCGTTCAAGAATGGAGGAAGGCTCATGGCACTTGTACCCTCACCACAATGGCTCGATACCGGAAACAATGCATGGCAGCTCGCAGCCGCAACATTCGTCGGCCTGCAAAGCATTCCCGGACTGACTGTTCTCTACGGCGGCATCGTCAAAAAGAAATGGGCGATCAACTCCGCCTTCATGGCGTTCTATGCGTTCGCGTCGGTGTTGGTGGTCTGGATCCTGTTCGACTACAACATGGCGTTCGGGGAGCAATGGTTTCCATTCCTGGGCAAGCCGGGGCTCGCCACATCGGCCGCCTTCACCACCGGCCAGGCCGTCGTTCCGGCTGCGGCATCGGGCATGCCGCCGCTCACCTTCCCGATGGCGACGCTGATCTTCTTCCAGTTCGTGTTCGCGGCCATCACCGTCATCATCCTCGCCGGCTCCGTGCTCGGGCGCATGAACTTCACGGCCTGGATGATCTTCTGCCCGGTGTGGATGACGCTCGTCTACACGGTCGGGGCATTCAGCCTGTGGGGCGGCGGCTGGCTCGCCGGCATGGGGGTCGCGGACTTCTCGGGCGGCTATGTCATCCATCTCGCCGCCGGCACCTCGGGCTTCGTCGCGGCCTGGCTGGTCGGCCCGCGGCTGCAGGCCGATCGCGACCACTTCCCGCCCAACAGCCTGTTGATGACGCTGGTCGGCGCCGGAATCCTGTGGCTGGGCTGGAACGGTTTTAACGGCGGCGACCCCTATTTCGCCAACGCCGATGCGGGCGCTGCCGTGCTCAACACCAACACCTGCACCGCGGTGGCGCTGCTGGTCTGGACGCTGATGGACAAGATGGCCTACGGCAAGCCGTCGGTGCTCGGCGCCGTCAACGGCATGATCGCCGGCCTGGTCGCGATCACGCCCGCCGCCGGCTATGTCGACGGCTTGGGGGCGATCGCGATCGGCGTCGTCGCCGGCATCATTCCATGGCTCGCCATGAACAAGCTGCAGAAGACCAGCTTCATGATGAAGGTGGACGATACGCTCAGCGTGTTCTCGACCCACGGCGTCGCCGGCCTCACCGGCGGCCTGTTGACCGGCATCCTCGCCAATCCCGACATGCTGATGTACATCGGCACCGACAAGGAGGCGCCCGGCGTCAACATCACCGGTCTGCTCTACGGCAACGCCAGCCAACTGCTGCTGCAGGCGGAGGGCGCCGCGTTCATCATCGTGTACAACGTGATCATGACCTTCATTATCCTCAAGGTGATCTCCTTCATCGTGCCGCTGCGGATGGATGAGGCAACCCTGAAGGTCGGCGACGACGCGGTTCACGGCGAAACCGCCTACGCGATCGGCGTGGAAGGCGAGTAGCCTGCCGCCTCGAAAGACCGAAGCATCCGCGGGGATCGGCTCTCGTCGCCCGCGGATGCCAACGGCGGACGCGCCGCGCCTTCATCCGCGCCCTCGGCCAGCCCGCCGCAATCGTTGCGGCGGGTTGACTGGCTATACGGCCATCTCCTAATTGGGTAGGCTTGGTGCTGAAGCTTTCCCGGGCCGGAGCGCACCTCGATGGCGAAGCGCGGAAAATCCGTGCGCAGGCTTCCAGCGGCCCCCAAAACGCCGGCAACACGCAAACGCGCGCCCGCGGATGTCGAATTTCAAAAAGAAATTGCAACGCTCAGACGCCAATTGGCCGAGGCGCTGAACCAGCAAACGGCGACATCAGAGGTACTCCGCATCATCAGCAGTTCGCCGACCACCGTCCAGCCGGTGCTTGACGCGGTCGTCGCGAGTGCGTGCCGCCTCTGCGAGGCGCAGGCCGCGACAATCTACCTCCGCGACGGCGACGTTGTCGTGACCTCGGCTCAGTGTGGGCCTCTCGAGGGCACTCCGATCGGTGACCGAACGCCGCTCAGTCTCGACTGGGCCACCGGCCGGGCCGTCCTCCAAGCGCGGACGATCCATGTCCCGGACCTCCTCCGCAGCGCCGATTTTCCACAGGGCCGGGAGAGGGCCCTTGGCTACGGCCATCGAGCGACCCTCGCCGTGCCCATGGTCCTCGAAGGCGCCGCCGTCGGCGCCATTCTGCTCCGCCGCCGGCAAGCCCGCCCGTTCACAAACCAGCAGATCGAGCTGGTTGCCAGTTTCGCCAAGCAGGCTGTCATCGCCATCGAGAATACGCGGCTGCTGCGGGAACTGCGCGAGCGCACCGAAGACCTCAGCGATTCCCTGCAGCAACAGACCGCGACCGCCGATGTGCTCAAGGTGATCAGCCGCTCGACCTTTGACCTGCAGCCCGTGCTCGATACGCTGCTCTCCTCGGCATGCCGCTTGTGCGAGGCAGATCTCGGTACCGTCCGATATCAGGATGGTTCGACCTACCGTGTTGCCGCGGACTATGGCTTCACTCAGGAGTGGCGCGACCATTATGGACAGCAAACGACCAAACCGGACCGTGGCACGATTTTTGGCCGAACGATTGTCGATGGCCGCACCGTTCATATCCCGGACGTCCTGGCTGATCCCGAATTTACCCGGCTGGCGACGCAAAAGCTGACGGGCTTCCGAGCGGCGCTCGGTGTTCCCCTGATACGGGAGGGCCGGGTTTTTGGCGTGGTAAGTCTGCTTCGCTTTGCGCCACGGTCCTTCAACGAGAAACAAATCGAGCTGGTCGAGACCTTCGCCGACCAGGCCGTGATCGCGATCGAGAACACCCGGCTGCTCAATGAGCTCCGCGAATCTCTGCAGCAGCAGACCGCGACCGCCGATGTGCTGAAGGTCATAAGCCGCTCTGCGTTTGATCTACAAGCTGTACTTGATGCGCTCGTCGAAACCGTCGCCAATCTATGCGACACAGATCGTGCTGTTCTGACGCGAAAACAAGGGGATCAGTATTACCGGGCTGCCCTGCACGGCTATCCTGCCGAAGTAATTGCCGAGATGAAAGGCGTGCCGGTCGATCTGGAAGCCGGAACGATTGTCGCCCGTGCCTTGCGCAGTTGCGCCGCGGTTCACGTCACGGACGTAAATGCGGATCCCGATTATCCGGGAACGCCTGCACAAACCCTTGGCGGTGCCCGCACGGTTCTGAGCGTGCCCCTGATCCGCGAATCTCAGCCGATCGGTGCAATCACCGTGAGCCGGACCCGCGTGCAGCCATTTACAGAAAAACAGATTGACCTCATCAAGACCTTCGCCGACCAGGCGGCCATCGCCATCGAGAACGCGCGGCTGTTCGAAGAGGTTCAGGCCAAGACTCGCGATCTCACGGAGGCGCTGACCTACCAGACCGGAAGCAGCAATATCCTGAGCGTGATCGCATCCTCGCCGACCGATGTCGGGCCGGTCCTCAAGGCCATCGTCGAAAGTGCCTGCGAGCTTTGCGAGGCCCATGACGCCATCATGTTCCTGAAGGATGGCGACGACCTGCATCCCAGCGCGCATCATGGACCAATACCGATGGATTCAGCGAAATTGCCGATCGGCCGGAACTCAGCGTCCGGACGAGCATTCATGGACCAGAAGCCGGTGCACGTGCATGACTACCTCTCCTCCGACGGCGACGATTTCCCTGTCGGCCGGGAAAGGGCGCGCCGCGAGGGCGCCCGCAGCGTTCTAGGCGTACCCTTGTCGCGTGAGGGCGAGAGCATCGGAGTGATCGTGCTTCGCCGCATCGATGTGCATCCGTTCAGCGACAAGCAAATCGCGTTGCTTCAGACCTTTGCGGATCAGGCGGTGATTGCCATCGGCAACGTCCGCCTGTTCGAGCAGCTGCAGGCGCGGACCAGGGAATTGTCGCAGTCGCTCGATGAATTGCGCACCGCGCAGGATCGGCTGATCCAGACGGAGAAACTCGCCTCGCTAGGGCAGCTCACTGCCGGCATCGCCCACGAGATCAAGAACCCGCTCAATTTCGTCAATAATTTCTCGGCTCTGTCGGTGGAACTCATCGACGAACTGGACGACGTGCTCAAGCCCGCGATGCTCGACAACAAGACGCGGGTAGAAAGCAGCGAACTGACGCAGATGCTGAAAGGCAATCTCGAAAAGGTGGTCCAGCATGGCCAGCGCGCGGACTCGATCGTCAAGAACATGCTGCTGCATTCGCGCGAAGGTTCCGGCGAGCGCAGGCCGGTCGACCTCAACGCCATCGTCGAGGACAGTCTGAACCTAGCCTACCATGGTGCGCGGGCCGAGAAGAAGGAGTTCAACATCAGGCTGGAACGATCTTTTGATCCTGCCGCCGGGATGGTCGATCTGTTTCCCCAGGAGATCACCCGCGTCCTTCTCAACCTGATTTCGAATGGTGTCTATGCGGCCATGCAGCGGAAGGCGGAGATGCGGGATGGCTACGAACCAACCCTTGCCGCCGCGACCGGAGACCTCGGCGACCGCGTCGAGATCCGCATTCGCGACAACGGCGGCGGTATTCCTCCAGGGGTAAAGGAGAAAATATTCAATCCGTTCTTTACCACCAAGCCGCCGGGCGAAGGCACCGGCCTTGGCCTCTCCATCAGTCACGACATTATCGTCAAGCAGCACTCGGGATCGATCGAGGTCGATACTCGACCCGGCGAATTTACCGAATTCAGGGTCATCCTTCCGCGCAAAGCCGCCCTTGGCAAAGCCGGCGCAAATTAATGAAGCTTCCTTGTTCCACCTCGACGCGCGCAATGGGAGCGTCTGGCACGGACAACGATGGCTGACCGCCGGCTTTTTGATCAGACGGCGGCGATGGTCTGCACTTCGACCAGGAAAGCTTCCTTGACCAGCCGGTCGACCATGAGAAGCGTGTTCGGCGGATACTTGCCATCCGGAAACATTTTTGGGAATTCGCGCAACCGAAACTCCATGAATTTTGGAATGTCCTGCGAATGGACGAGATAGGTCGTGAACTGAACCACGTTGGCCCAGGTTGCTCCGGCTGATTTCAGGGCGCTCTCGATATTGCGAAAGACCTGCGCGGTCTGAACGACGAATTGGCCCTCGCCGATGACATTGCCCGCCGCATCGCCGGACAGCATTCCCGCGATGAACAGGAATTCGTTCGCTCTCACGCGCGTCACATGGGTGTACTGCCCCATCGGAGGGCCAAGTTCCTCGGGATTGTAGATATTGATCTCTGCCGGCATCGCCGTTCCTTTCTGCGCTATCCCACTGCTGGAACGGCAACGGTAACAAGACGCGCGGCAGTGCGTAAGCGTCGGTGCCGGCTATTGGCGTCAATTCTTCGGCTCAGCGTACGGCCCGGCGACGTTTTGCCCTTGTTCCGAACGGCGCCGTCGCCGATGATGGCGCCAACAAGAAGATGTCCAGGGGAGAGCGCCACGATGCCCGTATTGCGTTGGATTTTCGCAGTCCTGTTGCTGCTGACCGGTACCGTGCCATCGCTGGCGCAGAAATATCCGAACCATCCGGTGCGCGTGGTGGTCGGGTTTCCGGCTGGCGGCCCTACCGACTTGATCGCGCGCCTGGTGTCGCAAAAACTTTCCGACCGCCTAGGCCAGCAGTTCTTTGTCGAGAACCTCGGCGGCGCCGGCGGCAACATCGCTTCCGGTCAGGTCGCGCGCGCGACCCCCGACGGCTACACCATCATGGCGATCAGCACCGGCTTCATGGTGAACCCCAGCCTCTACGCCAAGGTGCCGTACGATCCGATCAAGGATTTCGCCGCCGTGACCCTGGTGGCGGTTTCGCCAAACGTCGTGGTGGTCAACCCGCAGGTCCCGGCCAAAACGCTGCCGGAGCTGGTGAAGCTGATCCGGGATAATCCCGGCAAATACAGCTATGCCGGACCCGGCGTGGGTTCGACGCCGCAGCTCGGCGGCGAGCTGTTTCGCCTGACCTACCAGCTCGACCTTGTCCACGTCCCCTTCACCGGCGCGGCGCCGGCCGTGCAGTCGACCGCCGGGGGCCACACACCGATCGCCTTCACCGCGCTGCCGTCATCCCTCGCGGCGATCCAGAGCGGTCAAGTGCGTGCGATCGGCATTGCGGCGACGGAGCGGTCGCCGGAACTACCGGACGTGCCGACCTTCACCGAGCAGGGCGTGACCGGTCAGGATGCCGATACGCTGACTGGCATCGTTGCGCCGGCAGGGACGCCGAAAGAGATCGTCGAGCTGCTTGCGCGCGAGATCGCCAACAGCGTTGCCCAGCCCGACCTTACGGAGAAGCTTGCGAAGCTGGGTTTCAAACCGGTCGCCAATACCCCTGACGAATTCGCCGCGCGCATCAAGGTGGAGATCGAAAAGTGGGGCAAGGTGGTACGCGACGCGAATCTGCGGATCGAATGAGCCAGAGCGGGATGACTTTTCTTCGAATCCTCATCCCGCTCTAACTTTATGATTGAGCATGATCGTTTCGGAAAACCGGCGTCCACTTTTCCGGATCATGCTCGAGCTCACGCACCTGGAACGTCGTCAGCCCTCCTGCAATAGCCCCAATCTGCGCCCGACCCATGCCGTCGTCGGCGCCTGGATCAGGATCGTCATCAGGATGGCGACGAAGGTGACGGAGGTGATCATTTGCGCGCCCGGCGCCTTCATGCCGAGCAGCAACCCGGCCAGTGCCGCCGGGATGACGCCGGTCTCGCGGGTCCAGCACATGAACAGCATTTCAGCCAAACTCCATTGCGCACGCCGATCCGGCCACGCGCACAGGAACACGGTTGCCGGCCGCGCCACCAGCATCAGGACAGTGACCACGGCGACGCCGCCGAGCCAGTATCGGCCGACCAGCGCGAAATCGACCTGGGTGCCGAGCAGGATGAAGATGAACAGGCGCATGATGAACGCCGTGGTCAGGACGAATTCGGCGAGCTTCTGCGCTTCGCCTGTTTCCATCTGGAAGCCGAAGTTCTCCTTGTTGCCGAGCACGATGCCGAACACGAACACCGCCATGAAGCCGGAAGCCTGCAGGCCGGTGGCGGCGAAGTAGGCGCCGATCACGGCGACCAGCGTGACCACCGGCGCGTATTCGGCAAGGAAGCCCCATTTCTCGTGGGCGATGAGCAGGGCGGCCAGATAACCGAGCGCGATGCCGGCGACGATACCGACGACGGATTGCTTGACGAGGTCGAGCAACGAGGCGGCAAGCGAGAACTCGCTCGTTCCCGTCGCCACCGCCAGCACGCCGAAGGTGACGATCGCGCTCATGGCGTCATTGAAGGCGGACTCGCTCATCACGGTTTGCGCCACCCGTTCGCGGATGCGGACCTGACGAAAAATCGGCAGCAGCGTGGCCGGGTCGGTCGAGGCCAGCGTCGCGCCGAGCAGCAGGGCGATGGTCAGGGGAATGCCGAGAATGGCCTGGGCGGCGAGCCCGACGATGCCGGCCGTGATCAATACGCCGACGGTGGCGATGACGACGATGGTAATCCAGACCCGCCTGAGAATGTCGAGCCGCAGCGAGGCGCCGCCGTCGAACAGGATATAGCTGGCGCCGAACAGCAGAATGACCTGGTTCAGCGCCGAATCTTCCCTGATGTGGACCAGCCCGAGCGCGTGTGGGCCGATCGCGATCCCGGCAACCAGAAACACCGCGACATCGGGAATCCTGATCTTCTGCGCCAGCAGCGCGGCCAGCGTGCCGATCGCCAGTATCAGCCCGCACGACAGCAGCGTGTGCTTCGCAATCTCAATGGAGGCCGACGCTTCCATTGTCGGGTTGCCTTCGCTTACCGGTCGTGGCCGCGATCACGCGTCAGTCGTAAACGTGGATGATCCGGCGCGTCTGCGGATGGAAGATCACCGCGCGGCCATTGACGATCGCATAGTGATGTTCGGGCACCCCGTACTGCTCCGGCACCGGATACGACTCATAGGCTCCGGGTCGCAACTCGCCGCCGACCGCGACCTCATCCTCATAGCGATAGTCCGGCCGGGGCTCGCGATAAACATAGGTTCGAAGCGGCTCGCGCTGCTCGTAGGGCACGACAAGGCCGGAGGCGATGGCTGCGCCCTCGATGGCACCGGCAACAGCGCCTGCGACGGGATCGCGTTGCGCCAATGCGGCGCTCGAGGTCATCAGTGCGCCAATGGTCAGCGTCACGGCCACTATTCGTCCCAGCATGGAAATCTCCCTGATTCGTATCGACCGATGGTAACCCGGATCGATGACCGTTCCATCATGCCTGCCGGACCGGCGCGGTGCAACGTCCATTGGATGCGGCTTTTCGCGCGTCGAGCCTGCCGACGATCGGCATCAGCAGTTGTGGCGACAGATAGATCGGGAATTGGGACAAGGCGAAATACAGCCACGTCGCTCCCGGCAGCACGCCGTCGGTGGCGGCCAGCATCAGCCCCATGTTGCGCTGTGACACCATCAGACCGAGCGCCAGCGCCCGCTGGTAGCCGGCTTTGCGGAAGATCAGCGCGGTGACGCCGAGCAGCGCGAAAAACACCGCGAACGCGAGCAACGTGAATGCAACCGTTCGCACCGGATCGGCCAAAAAGCCGCCGGCCACGTTTCCCATCACCGCGGCGACGAACACCAGCAGGACCAGGATATTGAAGCCGTCGATCGGGCGGGCATGGCGCTGGATCGCGGCGACGCCCACCATCCAGCGGATCGCGCCTGCGACGAACAGCGATCCCGCAAGGATCGCGAACAGTTTCAGTCCGAGACCGAGCGGGGACAGCGTCAGCGCGCCGCCGAACAACGCATGGGCGAACAGCGGCGCGGTGATCGGGACCGCTATGGTGCTGGTCACCAGCGTGACCAGCACCAGCGTCGAATCGAGCCCCATCAGGGCCGCCAGCGAAGGTGAAGCCATCATCGGCGAGGCCACGGCCTGCAGCATCAGCGCCAGATACAGGTCGGGCGAGCGCGCATCGAGCCCGGCCGCAAGACAGCCCAGGCCTGCGATCAGCGGCACGCCGAGTGTGGTCCACGCCGTCGCCGCGAGCACGATGGCCGGCCGCCGCAGGTAACCGCGCAACGCGGCGATGTCCACGCGCATGAAGGAAATGCAGAGCAACAGGAATACCGCTTCGGGGACATAGGGCTTGAGAAACTCGCCGAGCGGCGGCACCGCGATGCCGATGAAGACCAGCGCGGCCAACGCGCGGGTCCCCTGGGCGCCGAGCCACGCCAGAGCCTGCACGGGAGCGGCCAAAGCCTTTTGCATGGTGGGAGCCACGGTGCTTTCGGACGGCACGAGCGCCTGTGGTGAGAATTGATTTTGTGACCAAACGAGACAGGCGCTGCGGATCGCGACCATGCGGCATCGGCCGGGCGGCAGAAAGTAACATCAAGTTACCTTGTATTTCCGGCCGAGCCTCGCGAGCCAATATGGGCGGCCTCGCCGCGCCGGTCAGGTACGGGCCACGACGCCTTCGAAGGCGATCGAGGCTGTGGAGATCGGCGACAAGCGTGGTTTCCGCGCCGGATTCCAAATAGTGTCCTTGGGCGCGAATCAATTTCAACCACCCTGACAGGAGATAAGATGGCAGTTCAGATGACCAAGTCGCAGTTGATCGAGAAGATCTCTGCCGAGAACGCGGTGGCAAAGAAGGACGTCAAGGGCGTACTGGAGACGCTGGCATCCGTCGGCTATAAGGAGCTGAAGAAGAACGGCGTCTTCCTGGTCCCCGGTTTTGCCAAGTTCGTCGTGATTAAAAAGGCCGCGACCAAGGCGCGCAAGGGAACCAACCCGTTCACCGGCGAAGCCATGATGTTCAAGGCCAAGCCGGCCCGCAAGATCGTCAGGGCCCGCCCGGTCAAAGCCGCAAAAGACGCAGTGTGAATGTCAAAAGGCCCCAACCGGGGCCTTTTGCGTACGACGCCCGGAACGTCTTCCGTTTCGATAGAATCGAAACGGGGCTCTGGATTCTTGATTTGACGCCTTTTCTTGACGCGATCCGGTCTCCGCTCCGGATCAAGTCCAAGGGCACGCTTCGCTTGAAAACGCTTTAATTCAGCGCCTTCAGCCAGACCCCGATTTCGGCTGCCGCGACATTGGCCTGTTGCAGCAATTTGCCCATGGTGAAGAAGCCGTGGAATTGCCCGGCAAAATGCCGCCAGGTCACGGCAACGCCGGCCGCCTTGAGGCGGCGCGCGTACTCGTCGCCTTCGTCGCGCAGGGGATCGGCGCCCGCGGTCAGCACATAGGCCGGCGGCAGGCCGACCAGCGTACCGGCGCGGGCCGGCGAGGCGCGCCAGTCGCGAACGTCGGCCGTGCTGTTGAGGTAGCTTTCGTAGAAATAGCGGGTCACCGAGTGGGTCAACAGGATGCTGGTTTCCGGCTCGCTGTGCGAGGGATGGATCCTCGCAGCCTCGGTGGCCGGATAGATCAGCACCTGGCCCGCGATCGCCGGCCCGTTGCCGTCGCGCGCGGCAATCGCCACCACGGCGGCGAGATTGCCGCCGGCGCTGTCGCCGCCGACCATCAGCCGCGAGGCGTCGACGCCCAGTTTGCCTGAATGATCCGCGATCCATCGGGTCGCCGCGATCGCGTCATCGACGGCGGCGGGAAATTTATGTTCGGGCGCGAGCCGGTAATCGACGGAGATGACGAGAAGCTTTCCCTCATCGGCGAGCTTGCGGCACACCACGTCATGCGAATCAAGATCGCCGATCACCCAGCCGCCGCCGTGAAAGAACACCAGGCAAGGCGCAAGTCCGCTCGCCTGCCGCGGCGCCTTCGGCGTATAGATACGCGCCGGGATCGATCCGTGCGGGGCGGGGATCGCCAGCGGCTCAACCGATTTCAGTTCGGGCGGCTCGGGATTGGTGGCAAAGCGGCCCTGCAAATAAAGTTCGCGGGCTTCGGCGGGCGAAACCGTTTCAAAAGGCGGGCGGCCGGCTTCCTGAAATGCCCGGTACACGGCGGCAGCGTCGGGATCGAGGGTTGCTGGCATGGTGCTCGGGTTTCCTCCTGGTCTGATCCGGTTGTGCGGATTTCTGGTGGTTGGCCGATCGGAGGTGACTATTTCATCAGCGGCGCGGGCTGGCCAGTGCTGTTCCGGCGGGCAGAAACCGCCCTTTCCCCGCCGTATTCGCCGTGTTAACCGGAAGCCCCGGGAGCGGCGG
>DATNMT010000324.1:0-2098 GCA_035602495.1 Bradyrhizobium sp. | reverse complement strand
CTCGATATAGGTAAAGATATCACGTGTGGCTTCTTGTCGTGTTTCATAATGCAGGTGATGGACGAGCTCGGTTTCGGAACGTGTCAACGATTATGAGACAGTTGCTGCTTATATTTAGGCTTGTACGGTTGGCTCGCGATGAGCAGGAGCAGGCAAGTTAACGTTCACGAAATCGAGGTAATCGATGGACTGGTCGTCTTCCGCTCCGAAACCCCAGAGCGTGCCATCGTGCTCGCGGCCGTCAAGGACAAGGCCCTTCGGGTGGCCGCGAAAAGCGCGGCCATCCTTGACCGCCACTCGACACGACGGCGCAGTCGAACTGCGGTCGGGGCGGAAGAATGGCTCCGCCGGGGTCGAACAAAAGAATGGACGCCCAGGTTTCGTGTCAGGATTTTTCATGACGATATGCGATGGCCGCCATCAATTTCTCCGGTGAAAAACAGGAACAATCGCGGATTTCCATATCAGATACCGTGATCGTGCTCATCGCGACTTGGCGGATTGATCCAAGTTGCGATCGGCTTTGTAGGTGGTTCGGGTTGCTTTCCGACGAAACGTTCGGGGTTTCTGCTGAAGGCGCTGTTGAGCGTTATTTGGCGCGCGGCGTGGATGGCATCGGTCTGACCATAGTGCACCTGGTCGGGCGTCATCAGGCCGATGCCGGCGTGGTGATGGTGCTGATTGTACCAATCGAAGAAGCTGCGGCAGAACGTCTTGGCGTCCTGAATACAACCGAAACGTTGCGGAAACTGCGGCTGGTATTTCATAGTTTTGAAGTGGCTTTCCGAGAAAGGATTGTCGTTGGAGGTGTGGGGTCGGCTGTGAGATTTGGTGACGCCGAGATCGGCGAGCAGCAGCGCGGTGGCCTTGGCTCGCATCGGGCCGCCGCGATCGGCGTGGAGAGTGAGCTGGCCTTTCGGCGCGGGATGTTTGTTGGTGGCGTCCTCGAATAAGGCTGCGAACAGCGTGGCGCTTTCCCGATCGGCGACGCACCAGCCGACGACACGGCGGCTGAAGATGTCGATGATGACGTAGAGATAGAAGTACGTCCATTTAGCCGGCCCCATCAGTTTGGTTGTATCCCAGGACCAGACCTCGTTGGGCGCCTGCGCCAAGAGCTCGGGCTTTTTGTAGGCTGGATGCCGCAGTTGCTCACGCCGCTCCAGCACTTCCTGGCTTGCGGCCAGGATGCGGTACATGGTGCGGATCGAGCAGTGGTAGACGCCTTCGTCGAGCAAACCGGCGTAGATCTCGGCGGGGGCCTGATCGGCGAAGCGCGGCCCGTGCAGAAGGTCCAGCACGGTTTGACGTTCCGCGGCATCCAGGGCGCGGTGCGGTTTCGGCCGGGGGCGAGACACGGCCTGTGGCCTCGCCAAATGCCCACGCTGGCGATAGACGCTGGCACGCGACAGGTTCAGAGCCACACACGCACCGGCGGTGAGACCAGGCGTTGGCGCCAGAGCGACGACGGCATCGATCATGATGCATCGTCGCTGTCGGATGTCGCCAGCGGGAGACCCAGCAAGGCTGCTACTTTTTTTTGGATGGCGATGATCGCCTCGGCATGCTCCAGCCGGCGCACCAGTCGCGCATTCTCCCGTTTGGCCTGCGCCAGTTCGGCCGTCAACGGATTGCGTACCGCCGGCTTTGGCCCTCGTTTGACCGGCGTCAGTCCACCGAGCGTGCCAGCCTCGCGCAGCCGGCGCCATTCGCTCAGGGTCGACGAGTACAGACCTTCCCGGCGCAGGATGGCGCCGGTGCCGCCAGCGGCAGCGCGATCGATCTCGGCCAGAACCCGCAGCTTGTCCCCGACGGTGAACGTCCGCCGGCGCGGCCGATCCGACAGCTCAGGAGCCGCCGCCGCCGCTGGGGCTGGCACGGCGGTCGGCCTCCGGCCTCCCACCGCGCCAGCCCCAGCGGCACCATCCAACTTCAGGTCTTTGATTGGCATAACCATGTGATCTCTGTCCTACGCCCCGAGGCTAAACTCTTCGGACTCAGATGTCTCATGATCATTGGCACGGAGGGCAGCGCGACGAGAATTGCCACCAAGGGAGCGGCATCAATGTCGTGCGAGCGAAGCGTTGTCTACTATCCG
>DATNMT010000282.1:0-4777 GCA_035602495.1 Bradyrhizobium sp. | reverse complement strand
AGCTCAAGCCCGGGGTGCGGGAAAACGATATCGTCGCCAATGTGAACAAGTTTCTCTACGAAAACGGCTCCGACGATGTCGAGGCCATCAACGCGATTTCCGGCGAGCGCTGCAACCCGCACCCGCATAATTTCACCGACCGTATGATCCGCCCCGGCGACCAGGCCTTCTTCGACGTGTTGCAAAGCTATATGGGCTACCGCACCTGCTACTACCGCACGTTCAATGTCGGCCGCGCGACCCCCGTGCAGTACGACGCCTATAAGAAGTCGCGCGAGTGGCTCGACAAGGCGATCGAGCTGATCAAGCCCGGCGTCTCCACCGACAAGGTGGCGAGCGTCTGGCCGAAGGCGGAGGAATTCGGCTTCCCCGACGAGCTATCGGCGTTCGGGCTGCAATTCGGTCATGGCCTCGGCCTCGCGCTGCACGAGCGGCCGATCATCAGTCGTGTCATCTCCATGACACATCCGACCGAGATCAAGGAAGGCATGGTGTTCGCGCTGGAAACCTACTGCCCGGCCACCGACGGCTATTCGGCGGCCCGCATCGAGGAAGAGGTCGTCGTCACCGACAAGGGCTGCCAGGTGATCACGCTGTTCCCGGCGGAAGAGTTGCCGATCGCCAACCGGTATTAATCCTCACCGTCATTGCGAGCGAAGCGAAGCAATCCAGCTTGCCTGCCAGACGAGCAAAAGCTGGATTGCTTCGTCGCTTCGCTCCTCGCAATGACGGCAAATGTACAAGGAGAACAAAAATGACGAAACATTCGCTCGGCTGGATCGGCATGGGACGCATGGGTTATCCGATGGCCGAGCGGCTGTTGAAGGCCGGCCATTCGGTGGCGATCTGGAACCGGACCCGCGCCAAGGCCGAACCCTTGGCCAAGACGGGCGGCAAGATCGTCGATCGGCCGAACGAGCTTGCCGGCAACGACATCGTGTTCACGATGGTGTCGACCGGCAAGGACCTCGAACAGGTCTATTTCGGCGCGCACGGCCTCGTCGCCGCTGCCACCGGCCCGCGCCCAAAAATCCTGGTCGACTGCTCCTCGATCGGGGTCGAGCAGTCCGAAGCGATCCGCGCGCGGCTGAAGCAGTTGGGTTGCGAATTCATCAGCTCCCCGGTCAGCGGCAACGGCAAGACCGTCAAGGCCGGCAAGCTCTCCTGTGTCGCGTCCGGCCCCAGGACGGCCTTCGACCAGGTCCAGCCTTATCTGGCGACCGTCGCCGCTTCCGGCGTCTACTATGTCGGCGAGGGCGAACTGGCGCGCATCTGCAAGATCGCGCACAACGTCTTCCTCGGCGTCGTCATCCAGAATCTCGCGGAGATCACCATTCTCGCCCAAAAGGCTGGCGTGCCGCGCCATGCTTTCCTCAACTTCATGAACGCCAGCGTGCTCGGCTCGACGTTCACGAAGTACAAGAGCAATGCGCTGGTCAATCTCGACTGGACCACGACCTTCACCCCGGCGCTGCTGCGCAAGGACCTCGATCTCGGCCTGCAGGCCGCGCGCGAGCTCGACGTCGCCATGCCGGTGACGGCCGCGACCCGCGAAGCGCTGCAGAGCCATTTCGGCGCGGCGGCGCTCAAGCCCGATCCGGCGGCGTATCTGGAAAAGGATTTTGCCGCGCTGCTGGAAACCGTCGCGCTTGCCGCCGGCCTGAAACTTGCGCCCGAAAACGTGCCGATGCCGACCGGGCTGGAGACCGAGGGCTAGCGAGCCGCGCCCGTCACCCCGCCGTCCGCGCCCTTCGCCCCTCGATTGGATATCCCGGATCGTTGTACCCCGGCGTCGACGGATGGCCTGATGCGACGAGGCGATCGATCAGCGCTTCGTCTTCCGCCGTGAAGCGATAATCGAGCGCGCGGAGGTAATCGTCCCATTGCTCTTCGGTGCGGGGGCCCGCGATCACGCCGCTGACGAACGCTGAATTGAGCACCCACGACACCGCGAACTGGCCTGCGCTGATGCCCTTCTTCTCGGCATGCTGCTTGATCTCCTGCGCCAGTTGCAGCGATTCCGGCCGCCACTCGGTCTGCATCATGCGCTTGTCGTTGCGGCCCGCGCGGGTGTCCTTGCCGGGCGCGGCGTCGGGGGCGTATTTGCCGGTCAGCACCCCGCGCGCCAGCGGGCTATAGGGCACGATGCCGAGGCCGTAATAATGGCAGGCCGGAAAATGCTCGACCTCGGGCATGCGGTTCATCGCGTTGTAATAGGGCTGGCTGACCACCGGGCGGTCGATGCCGAGCTTGTCGCAGATGTTGCAGATTTCGGCGACCCGCCAGGCGCGATAATTCGAGACGCCGAAATAGCGCACCTTGCCCTGCTGGATCAGTTCGCCCATCGCGCGCACGGTCTCGGCGAGCGGCGTCGAGTGATCTTCCTTATGCAGATAATAGATGTCGATATAGTCGGTGCCGAGCCGCTTCAGGCTTTCGTCGGCGGCCTGCAGCACCCAGCGCCGCGACAGCCCGCCGCGGTTGGGATCGTCGCCCATCTGGTTGGCCAGTTTGGTGGCGAGCACCCAGCCATGTCGGCTGTTGGAAATGGCGCGGCCCACCGCCGCTTCCGAATTGCCGCCATTATAGGCGTCCGCGGTGTCGATGAAATTGATGCCGGCCTCGCGCGCCTTGGCGATGATCCGCGCCGAGGTCGCCTCGTCGGTCGGTCCGCCGAACATCATGGTGCCGAGACAAATCGGCGAGATTTTCAGGCCGCTGTGGCCGAGGTTACGGTATTGCATCGGTGGGGGATCCTCTGAGTTTCGATCGTCATTCCGGGTTCGATGCTGGCGCATCGCCCCGGAATGACGGCTAGGGCGGAAGCGCCCTCAATCGTTCTTCAATATCTTAAACACACCGCTGGCCATCGCGATACAGCGCCGGTCGACGGTGACTTCGGTGGTGATGAAGATCAGGCTGCGGGTCGAGCGCACCACGCGCGGCTTCGACACCAAAATCTCGCCGATCTTGCCGGCCTCGACGAAATGGGTGTCGAGCTGGACGGTTGCGAGCTTGGGCTTGCCCGACGCGTATCGCGCGGTCATGCCGCAGGTGCGGTCGGCGAATGTCATCAGCACCCCGCCCTGCACCAGGCCGCGGCGGTTATGGTGCTTGTCCTGGGCGACGAGGGCATATTCATGCGCGCCGTCGACGACCCGCTGCCACAACGGACCGATCAGATGAATGAACCCCGTGGTCTCGACCATGGCCCAGCCGGAGGCCTTGAGCTTCTCCGTGGCCTTGTCGGTCATAGCTGTCATTCCAAATCCCGGTGCCTCAATCAGGCTTGCAGGTCATTTCATCAAACGCCGGAGTGTTGTAGTCAAGCAGGGTGAAGCGACCCTTCGACGATACCACGCGGCGAAATATCGCCGCGCGCTGCGCAGATTTTGCGCGGCTGCCGGCAGGCGAGCCCGCGCCGGCGCTGAAGCGCGCCGCGGTGGCCATCGCGCTGGTCGAGGCCGACGGAAAAGGCGAAACCGCGCTGCTGCTGACGCGTCGCGCGGCAGGCCTGCGCGCCCATCGCGGTCAATGGGCGCTGCCCGGCGGACGCTGCGACGAAGGCGAGACCCAAATCATGGCCGCGCTACGCGAGCTTCGCGAGGAGCTCGGGCTCGAACCTGGGTCCGGCGATGTGCTCGGCCTGCTCGATGATTATCCGACACGCTCGGGCTATCTGATCACGCCGATCGTGGTGTGGGCAGCCGGAAGCGGTGCCATCGCGCCCAACCCGAGCGAGGTCGCATCCGTGCATCGCATCGCGCTCCGCGACATCGAGCGCAATGACGCCTTCGACTTCGTCGCGATTCCCGAAAGCACCCGGCGGGTGATCCGGTTTCATCATGCCGGGGGTCTGATCCACGCGCCAACGGCGGCGCTGATCTACCAGTTCCGCGAAGTGCTGCAGGGACGCCATACCCGCGTGACCGAGCTCGAACAGCCGGTGTTTGCGTGGAAGTGACGACCGTCATTCCGGGGCGATGCGAAGCATCGAACCCGGAATCTCGAGATTCCGGGTCTGGTCCTTCGGACCATCCCGGAATGACTGAGGTGCTTTCGGGGGCTGACTTGCGCGATATGCTTGCTACAACGGTGCGATGCGCCGCCATGCGATTCGCAATTGTCTGAAAGTTTTCACGCTCGCGCTGCTGCTGATTGGGCGGCAGGCTTTTGCCATCGAGGCCACCTTGCCCGCCGCAACGGCCGACGCGATGGCGCAGGCGGCCTCGCCGCAGGCGATCGCGGAATATAACCGCAAGCTCGCCGCATATCAGCAGGCCCGCGCGGCGTTCGAAGCCGAGGCCGAGGCCTATTGGAACTCGATCGCCGAGAAGCGGCGCGGCCGCAACGCCAAGCGGCGCGAGCATCTGGAGATCGGGCTCGACGATTATGTTCTGACGCAGCCGCCGGTCTATGCCGGGCCGCCGCGGCCGCAGAATCCGGAGCCGTCGGCACCGCAACCGCCGGAGCCCGGACGCGAGCGCAAATATATTCCGGTGGTCGCCGACCTCCTGAAGGCCGCGCAGGATAATTTCCAGTTTGTGCCGCAGCGGCCGGCCACCGAGGCCGAATTCAAGCGCGCCTACGCCCGCGTCGCCGCGGCGGCCGGGCTGACACGCGAGCAGGCAGTGCGGGTCTATGCGTTCGAGACCGGCGGCAACGGCAATCACGACATGCAATCGGGCTTGAGCGCCTTGCGGCCGGGGTCGCGCGCGATCTCGACCGCGATCGGCTACAACCAGCTACTCACCACCAACAGCGTCGAGCTGATCGC
>DATNMT010000279.1:0-15376 GCA_035602495.1 Bradyrhizobium sp. | reverse complement strand
GCCTCGAAGCCGGTGGCGCTGCCGCTAAAACTTCTGGATTGCTGCCCGGTGTCGGACGGCGGCGCGGCCTTTGTCGTCAGCCGCGAGGCGACCTGCGAGACCGGGGTGCGCGTGCGCGGCTGCGCACAGGCGCATACCCATCAGCACGTCACCGCGATGCCGCACTTGAGCGAACTCGGCGCCGAGATCGCGATTGCGCGGGCGAAAAAGTCCGCAGGCGTCGCGATCTCGGATGTGCGCTACGCCGCGGTCTACGACAGTTTTACGATCACGCTGGCGATGCTGCTGGAAGACCTCGGCTTGGCCAAGCGCGGCGAGGCCGCGGCGCGGGTGCGGGCAGGGCATTTTGGCCGCGACGGCGAAATGCCGCTGAACACCCACGGCGGTTTGTTGAGTTACGGCCATTGTGGCGCCGGCGGCGCCATGGCGCATCTGGTCGAGACCCATTTGCAGATGACCGGACGTGCCGGCAATCGCCAGGTCCGCGATGCCTCGATCGCGCTGCTGCATGGCGACGGCGGCGTGCTGTCGTCGCATGTCAGCATGTTCCTGGAGCGGGTACGATGAGCGGCGGCAAGCTCGCGGACTGGACCAAGGGCGCGGAAGCGATCGTCTATCAATCCTGCGCGGTCTGCGGCGCAAGACAATATTTCCACCGCAGCTTTTGTTGCGCCTGCGGCGCGCCGGACCCGGAAGAAAAACGCGCCAGCGGCGAGGGAACGGTCTACGCCACCTCGCTGGTCTGCCGCGCCGCGACGCCGGAGACCCGCGCGCACATTCCCTACAACATCATCCTGGTCGATGCGGCCGAGGGTTTTCGCATGATGGCCCATGGCGACAACGATCTTTCCATCGGCGACAAGGTGAAGGCGCGGTTTGCGCGGTTCGCCGGCCGCCTCGTTCCCTATTTCGAAAAGGCAACATCATGAGCCGTCTCAAGGCCGCCCTCGATCCACGCTCCGTCGCCGTCATCGGCGCCTCGGAAAATCCCAACAAGGTCGGCGGCCGCCCGGTGCATTACCTCGACAAGTTCGGCTTCAAGGGCAAGATTTTCCCGATCAATCCGTCGCGCCCCGAAGTGCAGGGTTACAAATGCTACAAATGCCTCGGCGACCTGCCGGAAGCGCCCGAAATGGTGATCGTCGCGGTGGCCGGCGACAACGCCATCGGCGCGGTGGAGGATTGCGCCGCGCATGGCGTCAAGATCGCGGTGGTGATGGCGTCGGGCTTTGGCGAGGTCGACGCGGTCGCGGGCAAGGCGAAAGAGCGGCAGATGGTGGAAGCCGCCCACAAGACCGGCATGCGTATCGTCGGGCCGAATTCGCAAGGGCTCGCCAATTTCGGCACCGGCGCCATCGCGAGCTTTTCCACCATGTTCATGGATATGGACCGCGCCGAGGGGCATGTCGCGATGCTGAGCCAAAGCGGCGCGCTCTCGACGGTGCCGGTCGGATTTTTGCGCCAGCGTGGCATCGGCGTCCGCCACACCCATGCCACCGGCAACGATGCCGATATTTCCGTCGGCGAGCTTGCGGTCGCGGTGGCCGAAGATCCCGAGGTAAAGTTGCTGCTGCTTTATCTCGAGAGCATTCCTGAGAAAAAATATCTCGAAGAACTCGCAGCCGTCGCGCTCGACCGCGACCTGCCGATCATCGCCCTGAAATCGGGGCGCACCGAAGCCGGCCGGCAGGCGGCGCAATCGCACACCGGCGCGCTTGCCAACGAGGATCGCGTGGTCGACGCCTTCTTCGAGCATCACGGCATCTGGCGCGCGCCGGATATGCGCGGGCTGGTCGAGGCAACCGAGCTCTATCTCAAGGGCTGGAAGCCCAAAGGGCGGCGGCTGGTGGCGATCAGCAATTCCGGCGCGGTCTGCGTCCTGACCGCGGACGCGGCAACCGCGGTCGGCATGCCGATGGCGAAACTGGCGCCGGAAACCGACCAGAAGCTCAAGGGCATCCTGCCGAGTTTTGCCACCACCAACAATCCGATCGATCTGACGGCGGCGCTGCTGTCGAACGGCCGGTTGTTCGGCGATATCCTGCCGGTGATCGCGGAAGACCCCGCGGCCGACGCCTTCCTGGTCGGCATTCCCGTCGCCGGCCCCGGCTATGACGTGGAAGCCTTTGCGCGCGACTCCGCGGCGTTCGGCCGGCAGACCGGCAAGCCGCTGGTGATCGCGGCGACCCAGCGCAGCGTTGCCGATCAATTTTCCTCCGAGGGCCTGTCGGTGTTTCCGACCGAGACCGAGGCGGTCACGGCGTTGCATCAGTATCTCGCGCATCGCGAATTGATGGCGCGCGCGCGAGCGCGCAAGGCCGCGCAGGCCAGGAGTCCGCAGCTGATATCGTCGACCGCGACGACGATGCTGAACGAGGCCGACAGCCTGGCGCTGCTGGCCGCTCGCGGCATTCCCGTGGTGCCGCACCGGCTGTGCCGGTCACGCGCCGAGGCCGTTGCCGCGTTCGAGGCGATCGGCGGGCCGGTGGCGGTCAAGGGCTGCTCGGCCGACATCGCGCACAAGTCCGAACTCGGGCTGGTCAAGCTCGGCGTCAGGACGCGCGAGGAGGCGGGCGAGGTCTGGGCGCAGATGGAAGGCATCATTCGCAAGCACGGCGCGCGGTTCGACGGCGTCATCGTCGCGGCGATGGCGGGCGGAAGGCGCGAGATCATGATCGGCGCGCATCGCGATCCCGTGTTCGGGCCGGTGGTGGCGGTCGGCGATGGCGGCAAATATGTCGAGATCTTTCGCGATACCGCGCTGTTGCTGCCGCCGTTTTCGAAAGATGGGGCGAGCGAAGCGCTCGGGCGGTTGCGGATCGCGCCGTTATTCAAGGGCGTGCGCGGCGAGCCACCGATGGATGTCGAGGCGCTCAGCGACGCCGTCGTCAGGATCGGTGAACTGATGCTCGACCCCGCCGCCAAGGTGATGAGCCTCGATCTCAACCCGGTGCTGCTCGGCAGCGCGGGGAAGGGTTGCGTGGTGGTGGATGCGGTGGTGTTTCAGGGGTGATGGCCTGGGCGTCGCGGCAGCGCCGTCGGGGTGGGGTGATACTGATACCTGCCCTTCACCCCACCCCGCCTCGGATCGCGCCACGTGTTAAGTTTGGCGATCCAGAGAGCAAGCGTTGCTCGTTTCGGCTCGCCCGGGGAGGGCGACGAAATTCTTCATCGCCAGTAGAAGACAAAGCTGGCGATGACGAGCATCGCCGTCACCGCCAGCGTTTGCGCGAGCGCTTCCGAGGCCGCCCTTTTTGTGGCTTCCTTCATGCCAATCTCCCTAGACTTGGGCATGACTCGTCGCTGGCGCGGGCGCGCCTGCGGCGGTCAGATGATTACTCGGAACACCCCACGACGAACATTCGCTTTAGATTTGAGTCCCCACTCAGCGAACATCGACGGCGTCAGGTTCGACCCGTAATGCGGCGGCATTTTGGCTCGGTCGCAGCCGGTTTGTGCGCGTGGGAAGGAATTTTCAAAGCGCATTTCTGGCGCGCCGGCCGGTCTCGGATCGTGCCGCCGGTTGCCGGGGCGTGGGCGGCCAGCTAGTGTTTCGAACGAAAGCTGCGGAAAGCAGGCTGCCACAAACCGAAAACACCGCTGGGGGAATCATGGCCCGTATCGACTATTGCGATACAACGAAATCCAACGAACGCACGCGCGAGATACTTGGAAAGAACCGCAACGCCAATATTTTCCGAATGATGGCGCACTCGCCGAGCTATTTCGAGCAATATTGCCGGCTCGGCGGCGCGATCCGCCACAAGGGCGAGCTCGATCCGGTGGTGCGCGAACTCGCGATCACCCGCACGGGCATCCTGTGCGAGGCGCCCTATGAAATCGTCGCCCACAAGCGCATCGGCAAGAATGTCGGCGTGACCGACGAGCAGAACGCCGCACTGGAAGACTGGAAGCCCGCGACCTGCTTCAACGACATGCAGCGCGCCGCGCTCGCCTTCACCGACGAAATCGTCAAACTGCGCCGCCCGACCGATGCGACCTTCAGCGCCATTGCCGCAAAGCTGACGCCGGCGGCGCTGGTCGAATTGCAGCTTTCGGTCGGCTTCTACATCATGACCTCGAAATTCCTGGAAACCTTTGCCATCGACATGCAGCCGGTGACGGAAGTGGTGTGAGCGGCGGTACGGTTTTGAGGGGCGCCTCGGGCGCCCTGTTAACCGGCTCTTTACCATGTCGGCGGTAGCCTTCGCGCTACCGGATTCCGAAAAGGCCGCACACATGGCGTTCCGTGCAAACCAGCAGCTTCGCGAGGATATGTGGGACTACCGCTACAAGTCTCCAGCCGGCGAAACCGAGAACATCCTGAATTTCAGCCAGCCGGCCACGAAAGACTTCGGCACCACGGCGCTGGACCTCGTGCATCAGGCCGCCGAGATCTTCAGCGGCATGGAAAACCACGCCCGTGAAACCGAGGCGCGGGCGCAAGCGATGTGCGAAGGCCTGGCCGGGAAACTGCAGCTGGCCGAACAGCAACGGGACGCCTCGGAGCGGGCGCGGCGGGAAGTCGTCAACGAGCTCAACGGCAAGCTTCAGGAAGTATCGCGGGCCCTGCAGCAGGCCCAATCGCGTATCGCGGATGCGGAAGACCGGGCAGTCGCCGCCGAATTTCGCGCGCAATCGGCCGAGGTCCAGCTTCACAAGGCCAATCGGGAACTCGCGGCCGTTGAAGAGGCCATCCGCAAGCGGCTGCTCTAATCTCATTTACGCCCCGGCGCTTGTGGGTTAGGATTCGACGGCGATCAGGAGCCGCGCGTTTTCCGTCCGCAAGGTGACAGCCGGGCATGCCGCCGACCAACGACATTTCCTTCGAGGCGGCGCTCGGCGAACGCGTCGAGGACATGCTCGACGCCTGCACGCGGTGCGGCAAGTGTGTTGAGGTCTGTCCGAGCGTAAAGCCCGCCGGCATCGCGAATGCGAGCCCCGAGGACATCATCGGCGGCGTGCTCGATATCGTGCGCAGCGGCGACGGTCCGGAGGCGTCGCGCAAATGGGCCGCGTCCTGCATGCTGAGCGGCGAGTGCATCAAGGCCTGCGACTATGGTGTCAATCCGCGCTTCCTGCTTGCCATGGCGCGCCTCGCCGTCGCCAGGGCCGAGAATGAATTGCCTGAACGGCGCCGGCGCGGCGTCGAAAAATATCGCGATCTCGGCCGGGACGTCACGGTGCTCTCGCGCCTGCAGCTCGACGATGTGCTGCTGCAGCGGCTCGGCCAGAAATCGGCGGCGGTGTCGTCGCCCGCCGAGGCGCCGGACTTCGTGTTCTACACCGGCTGCAATGTGCTCAAGACGCCGCATATCGCGCTGCTGGCGCTCGACATCATGGATGCCCTGGGCGTCACCTACCAGGTCATGGGCGGGCCCAGCCATTGCTGCGGCATCCTGCAGCTGCGCGCGGGCGACGCCGAGATGTCCGGGCGCATGAGTTCCAATTCGATGGAGAAGCTGTCGCGCTCCAGGTCCGGCCAGGTGATCTCCTGGTGCCCGAGCTGCTACGTTCAATTCACGGAGTTGACGCTGCCGACGGTCGAGCGGCAGCGCGGCACGCGGCCGTTCGAGATGACGCCGTTCATGCGGTTCCTCGACGGCCGGCAGGCGCAGCTGTTGCCGCATTTGCGGCGGCGGGTCGACATGCGGGTCGCGCTGCACCGCCACCCGGGCGTAGCCGGCGTCATGGAAGCCGCCGCTGCGATCCTGCGGGCCGTCCCCGGCGTCGAATTGGTCGACCTCGCGCAGCCGGCGGTTGGCCTGCAGAGCGTCAGTCTGGCCGTCCTTCCGGAATTCAAGCGCGAGCTCCAGCTCAATGAGCTCGAGGCGGCGCGCGACGCCAGCGTCGACGCGCTGGTCACCGTCTACCATTCCGAACATCGGGAACTTTGCGCGCATGAACGCGACTGGCCGTTTCGGATCGTCAACGTCCTCGAAATCGTCGGCGAGAGCATGGGGCTGCAGCGGCAAGATCGCTACAAACAACTCAAGATCATGCAGGACGCCGACCAGATCGTCGCCGAATGCAGCGACCTCCTCGCGACGCACGCGCTCGACGCCGGCCAGGCCCGCAATGTCGTCGTCAACGTCATGCTCGGAGATCAGCCGCTTGCCCTGAAGCGCGGCGCACCCGCGGCGCCGGCATGAGGCGGCTTCAGGAGGCTAGGCCGCCAGCAGCTTGTCGAATTCGGCAGGCTCCAGCGTCTTTCCCGCCTCGTCGGTAATGACGACCTGCCATCCCTCGCTGGTCCAGACGCGTGCCTTGGCAATCGCGATCAGCACGCTGTTCCGTTCGCACTTCACCGTTTCGTTCTCGCGTACCGCGACAATCTGATAGGCCAACTGTCCCACTCCTTGCAACGCAACACCTGTCAGCTATTTGGTCCGGCTGTTTTGACTGCAGTTGGCCGCCAAAGTGACGATTTGGCGGCATAGTCCGGCTGAAGGCGGGCTGCCCCGTCGAGAGTGTGGTCGATTTCTCGCCCGACGAGCCGCATTGTAATGTTCGAAGAGCGACCCGATGTACGGTCGCATAGTGTGTCGCGTCGGCAACGCTTGACGAGTTTCTCCTGCGGAACAGTTTTTTTGACTCCACTGGCTTACTCGCGCCGCATAGATTTGACTTGGGGCGGCTGGGTAAGATGATCGGCGGAGGAGCGGCGCGTTCCGTGTAGCCTGAATTCAAACCTCCATCAGCGCTACCGAAAAGACCGCCTTCGGGCGGTCTTTTTGTTGGTTGTTTCCTGTTGTCGTCATGGATTGCGCCGTCTTTTCCGGTCAGGAAAAACGGTTTCGTAATCATTTGCTCCAACGCTGCCGTTAATCGGAAATCCTTTCAGTTCGGCCCCGTTGAAAATGAAGCAGGAAGAAGCCAGACGCCTGATCATCCAGCAGTGGGATCGGTGGATCCGAACGCAGCCGATCGATTCCACCGCGGCATCCGGCCGGGACTCGCTGAAGTTCTTTCTGGAGCTGCAGGACGCGCGATCCGCGCTGCTGGATTTTCAGGCAAGAGGCAGGGACAAGTGGCAAGTCGTGCACGCCTGGTTGCTCGACGCGGGGCGCGTTCACTGACGGGCCTGGAGACGGTCTCGCCCTTAAGTTACCCGAATCGTGATGGCATCTTGCGCTCGTCGACGCGGCGGCGCCGGCGGTCCAGACTTCCGCCTCATCGCGGTTAACCTCAACCACTGGCTGGGATGAGGCGGCGGTTTCCCTGGATCATCCGCGCTGACACATATCAGTCCAGGTATGGTCCGCGCATCGTTCGCGCCGTCGGCCGTCATGCGCCGGCAGCATCTATCTTGTCGCCAATCTTGTCTTGCGTGCTGGTTTCAAAATCACTGGCGTCATGGCGTTCGTGCAACTGGCTGGCGGGATCGCCCCAGGTGCGGTTGACCATCCGTCCCCGCCGCACGGCCGGACGCTTGGCGATGGCGTCGGTCCAGCGCTGCACGTTGGAGTATTCGTTCACGCCCAGGAATTCGCCCCCGCCATAGAGCAGGCCCTTGGCCAGACTGCCGTACCAGGGCCACACCGCGATATCGGCGATCGTATAGTCGCTGCCCGCGAGATACGCGTTGTCCGCGAGGCGCCGGTCGAGCACGTCGAGCTGTCGCTTCACCTCCATCGCGTAGCGGTCGATGGCGTATTCGATCTTGGTCGGGGCGTAGGCATAGAAGTGACCAAATCCGCCGCCGAGAAACGGCGCGCTGCCCATCTGCCAGAACAGCCACGACAGGCACTCGGCGCGCGACTGGCCGCCGCCAGGCAGCAACGCCCCGAACTTTTCAGCAAGATGCAACAGGATCGCGCCGGATTCGAACACCCGGATCGGCACAGGTCCGCTGCGGTCCATCAGCGCCGGTATTTTGGAGTTCGGATTGACCGCGACAAAACCGCTGCCGAATTGATTGCCATCGATCTTGATCAGCCAGGCATCGTACTCCGCGCCGCGGTGACCGAGCGCCAATAGCTCTTCCAGCATCACCGTGACCTTTACCCCGTTCGGTGTGGCCAGCGAATAGAGCTGCAGGGGATGGCGGCCGACCGGCAGCTCCTTGTCGTGCGTCGGGCCCGCGATCGGGCGATTAATGCTCGCGAACCGGCCGCCGCTCTCCTTGTTCCAGCTCCAGACCCTGGGCGGCACGTATTCGGACGGTTCGGTCATTGGTTTGGCTCCTGGCATTTCGCGAACCATCAATCGTCATCAAATTTTGCCAATTGGCAACCCTCGCGGCTTCGATCGAGCCGGGCGTGCCCGGACAAGAATTTGCCGGGTGGGCGATTGATCCGCCACAAGAGCAGCGGATTATCGCCGATCGAAGCTGAATGGGATTCTCGGATCCCGTTCCGGCAAGCGGCACTTGTCGGGAGCGGCGGGATCATATGCCTTCGTCGGCATGTTGATGAACGACGAGGTGCTGTCGCCGATGTTCTGCACGCCGTGGATGACCAGTGGCGGGATGCGCAACAGCCCGGGCTGTTCGCGGCCGAGATGAAAGACGTTGAGCAGGTTGAACGTCGGGCTGTTTGGACGAATGTCATAGAGAATAATCCGAAACCGTCCATTGGGGAAAGCAAGCCGGTCATGTTGCCAGCGATGGTAGACCCAGGCCCGGATCGAACCGGCCAGCGCGGTCACCTGATAGACGTGCACGATGGGCTCGATCGGTCCATCGCGCGTGGTCAGCAACTCGCTTAGCGACCCGCGCAAATCGGAATGCGGGATCAGCTCGGCGGCGGTCACCCCTTCGATCGCTGCCTCGCCGGCGACTGCCGCGGTATCCGCTGCCGGGGGCGAACAAGGGACATCGGTTTTGAAATCGGCGAGGTCGAGGCCGCGTGAAGCGACAAGCACTGACTTTGTCGGGTGGATCATGGCGCCAAATTGTTGGTCACGGAATCCACGACCTCGGTCGGTCGCTCATAGAGAAGCCCCTTGGGCCAGCTAAACCTGAAAGCGAATTGGAGCAAATAAATGCGGAGTCATCTGTGACTCTGATAGAGCAGCTTGTAGCATCCGTTTCCTCCCCCATCAATTAAATGACGGGCTCAATGGAACTCGTTGCCATCTGCTGCAGTGCAATTTTTTTACAGCGGTTCGAGTTCGCACCAATTTACCGCAAGGCCCAGCCAGCGCCGATCTTCGCCGAGCCCCGCGTCCATCGGTCGGATCGTCTCGCCGACGTCGAGGGTGATGCCGAAATCCCGGTCCGGCTTTGCCATCGTGGCGTGGTCAAGCTGCCCCTCCAGCAGAAACGTGCCGCCGTCGAGCCGCGCAACGTGGTGCGGAATCGCCACCCCGTGGATTGACAGAGCAACCCGATCGATAGCTGCCGCCGCGACAACGACGTGGATTCGCAACCGAAGGTCGCGATCGAAGGCGACCGGCAGATCGATGGTCGCGCGAGCGTTTGGGCCGGTCCAGCGGAGCGAGCCGAATTTGGGGTCGGTCTCGAGGCCATGCCATTCGAACGGCATGTTCTGATCGGCCATATCGAAGCGTACGCGCGCGTCGATGCGTTGCAACGCCGACAAATCGTAGCGGTCGTCCGTCCCTTTCCACTGGCGAAATTGCCGCGTGATCGAGCCGGCCGGAGCATTTGCGGCAAGCGGCATTTCGAGAGGCACGAACTTGCCGCTGATCACCGCCCGCAGCACATCGCGGTATTCCTGCTGGCGGAAGTCGACGCCGGATTCGATGCTCCGCAGCAATCGCTGCTGTTCGTCGATCGTCCTCGTCTTATAGGCGTCCCGCCGCCACGCCGCGTTAAACTTGAAGCAGGTCAGCTCGCCGGTCGATGCCACCGACCCGACGGCAGCCGCTTCTCTCAGAAAGGTGAGGTCGGTCGGCAGGCTCATTGTGTCGTGATCGTGCCACCTGACGCCGTCACGGTAAATCGATGTCGCATTCGCGAAGGCCGAAGGCGGCACGAAATCGCGTGACGAGAAGGAGCCCGTTGCAAACAGGCCCGCCAGGCTGCGAACGCCGGAGCCGGGCGGCCCATACATGATCGCCACGCTGGTTATGACCTTCGCCGATGTTTCCCGGGCCGTCCGCAGGATTGCCTCGAGATGGGTCGGATACCAGATATCGTCATGCCCGAGATAGGCGATCCAGTCCGCGGCGGCATTTTCGCATGCGTAGTTGTTCGGTGCCCACTGTCCGCCGTGGTTCCGGTCGAGATTGTGCCAGCGCAAGCGGGGGTCATTGAACTCGGCGACCACGGCGCCTGTGTCGTCCGTGCAGCCATCGCCGACGACCAGGATTTCGAAATCCTGCACGGTTTGCAGCAGCACCGACCGAATCGCACAGCGCAGCGCGCGGCTCCAGTTGTAGGTCGCGATCGCGACGGTAATGGCAGGTTTTGGCGCGGTCGCAGCGGTAAGCTTTTGCAATGCGCGGCGAACCATCCTAAAAAGCATGCAAATTTCCTCATCAGCAATAGGCCAGCCGTCAGCTCGCCGTCAGCAAATTGACCTTGGCGTTGGCTGCAATCAGGCGGTCGGCGAGCAGTTGCGCCAGGTTGCGCATGATGCGTTCGCCGGTGCGCGGGTGTTGTTCGCGAAAGCGCTCGAAATCCGACAGCGGCACTTCGAGCACGGTGACGGATTTGTCGGCCTCGACGTCGGCGGAGCGGTGCGTTTCCAATAACGCCATTTCACCGAACGCCATGCCGGCGGTGATGGTCGCGAGCCGGATGCCGCCGGGCAGCTTGACGTGGACGACGCCGCTTCGCAGGAAGAACAGCGAGGTGGCGGGCTCAGCGGCGGCGATGATACGCTCGCCCGCCCGGTAGGCTCGAACCTTACCCAGCGAAGCCATGAGCTCAAGCTCGTCCGCGTTCAATCCCGCCAGCAGCGGCTGCTCGGAAAGCTCGGTCACCTCGATCGCGTCGATCGTGCCGCCGTGCCGGTAGACGATCTGGTCCTCCGCCCATTCGATGGCGTCGTCGAGCAGCGGGAAGTTGCGCAAATTCGAGCTGCCCTTGACCCATTCGCCGATGGTTTCCCATTCCGGTGACCCGCGCTTGATGCCGGAAATGATGGCGGTAACGTTGAACACGGCCAGTTCGCGAAAACCCTCGGCGAGCAGGCGGGCGCCGGCGCGCGTCATCGCCGCGACCCGGCGCAGGTCGAAGATGATGAACTGCGGCCGCGGCCTGCTGGCGAGCTGGCGCGACAGGTAATCGACGTTGGAGAATGTCAGGATGCCCACCAGCTCGATGATGCGGACTTCCTGGTGGTGGGCGGCAAGGATCTTCTGCTCGTGCGGCCGCCGGCTGCGCCGCGAGGCGCTGCTTCCGATGGTGTAGTCGGCGATGATGCTGTTGCGCGCGTCGTCGCTGCGGTTGAGCATGTGCAGGTCATAGTGCAACGACAGCGCCTCGCAGACCTTGATGCCGCGCACGCTGTTGCCGTGGCTGTCGAGTTTTGGCGAGTAGCTGCCGAGCCCGAGCCGCGCCGGCAGCGCCGCGAGAATCCCGCCGCCGACACCGCTCTTGGCGGGGATGCCGACGCGATAGATCCATTCGCCGGCGTAGTCATACATGCCGGATGAAGTCATCACCGAGAGCGTGCGCGAGATCGCGTAGGGCGTCACCACCTGCTCGCCGGTCACGGGATTGATGCCGCGGTTGGCGAGTGTCGCCGCCATCACGGCGACGTCGCGCGCCGTCACCAGCACCGAGCATTGCCGGAAATACACCTCGAGCACCTTGGCTACGTCGTCCTTGATGACGGTGGCGTTGCGCAAGAGATAGGCGATGGCGCGGTTGCGGTCGCCGGTCGCGCTTTCGGAGGCATAGACGGCTTCGTCGACGCCGAGCTCGCGCCCGGCAAAGCGACCGAGCGCCTTTCGAATACATTCAAACGCGCCGTCGCCCTTGGCCTGATGAATCAGCCCGGAGCAGGCGATCGCGCCCGCATTGACCATCGGGTTGAAGGGATGGTTGTCGGCATTGAGCCGGATCGAGTTGAAGGGGTCGCCCGATGGTTCGACGCCAATCTCGCCTTCCACCTGCGCTGCCCCCAGCGTGTCCAGTGCCAGCGCAAACACAAAGGGTTTCGAAATTGACTGGATCGTGAAGGGCAGCCGGCTGTCGCCGACCTCATAAACGTGCCCGTCGATAGTGGCGAGGCTGATGCCGAAATGATCGGGGTCGGCCTTGCCGAGTTCGGGGATATAGTCGGCGACCGCGCCGCCGGTCTCCGCCGAAAAATCCGCATGACAGGCGTCGAGAAACCGCAGCAGCGGCGACTTCAGCGCGGCCCAGCCGCTGGGTTTATTGACCGGGACCGGTTGCCGCTCATTCATGCCTTGTCCTGCCATGCAAAATCGTTAGCGCGGGCGATTTTACGTCGCATCGGCGGCGGCTGAAACCGGCCCGATGGCCTTTTATCAGGCAGGCGGGGCAGGGGGGCGCGTCAGATCTCCACGATCGCCAGCACTTGTCCCTCGGCAACCACGTCGTCGATGCTGACCAGGATCGTCTTGAGCCTGCCGGCGGCAGGCGAAGCGACCGGGATTTCCATCTTCATCGCTTCGACAAAGGCGATGTCGTCACCATCGCCGACGTTGCCGCCGACTTCGACGGGAAGCGCGCAAACGCGCCCGGCGACCTCGGTCACGATCTTGATCTCGGGCATTCCACTCTCCGGGGACAGCCGCCGCACTGGCATTCGTAATACGCGCATCATGAAGGGCGGACGCGCCCGGCTTTTTGTTGTGGCCGCAGATTGCCTGAGGTAGCTTGTTCTGCAAGTGGAATTTTATTCCGCAGGACGGAATGAGTGGACAGCGCATGGGACGACGCTCCGAGCGGCTTAGCAAGCAGGGAATGCTCGCCAGCGATCTGGCAGGTGAGGGCGATGTCATCCAGGTGGTGTCGCGGGCGTTCGACGTCCTGCGCTGCTTCGAGGGCCATGAGGCGCGGCTCGGCAATCTCGAGATTTCCAATCGCTGCGGGCTGCCGCGATCGACGGTGTCGCGGCTGACCCATACGCTGACCCGGATGGGCCAGCTGGTTTATCTGCCGCGTGACCAAAAATACCGCATCGGGCCGAGCGCGGTCGCCATGAGCACCTCGATGATGCGAGGCTTGCAGCTTCGCAACCTGATCCGGCTGCGGCTGCAGGACGTCGCCGAGCAATTGCCGGGCACCGTCGGCTTCGTCATTCCCGATCGCTTCCATCTGGTCTATCTCGAGGTCGGCCGTGCCGCCAATGCGCTCGGCCTGAACTCGACGTCGGGCAGCCGTATCGCGATGGCGAGCACGGCGGCGGGCCACGCCTATACTGCGGCGCTCGATACCGATGTCGGCGACGCCTTGCTCGCTGAAATGGAGCGCGAAATTCCGGATGGGGCAAAGCTGCTGCGGCCGCGGCTGGAGCACAACCGCCGCTTCCTGCGCGAGCACGGCTATGTCGTGGCCTGCGGCCTGTGGAGCCCGCACATCAACGGCCTCGCGGTCCCGCTCTGGTCGCCGCAATACCAGACTTTCGTGGCGGTCACGATCGGGCTTCTCGCCGCGATGTATGATGAGAAGCGGCTGCACAAGGAGGTCGCGCCAAAACTTCTGGGACTGAGCGCCGCGATCGGCAACATGCTGGATGGCGGCGACGGCGAACTGTTCGGCGATCGCATGCAAGGCAAACCGCTTCCGGTGCCCGGCCAAAAAAACAAAATGATCAAGACGGAGGAAACGAATGAACTGGAAGCCGGAACTCGACGACCTCGCCCGGCGCGAAGCGTTCGCGCGGGAGATGGGAGGCGTTGACAAGGTCAAGCGGCAGCGCGACCAGGGCCGGCTCACCGTTCGCGAGCGCATCGACAAACTGGTCGACTCGGGCAGCTTTCACGAGATCGGCGCGATTTCCGGGATCGCCGAATATGATCAGGACGGCGAACTCAAAAATCTGACACCTGCGAATTGCGTGTTCGGCCGCGGCAAGGTCGACGGCCGGACGGTCGTTGTGGTCGGCGACGATTTTACGGTGCGCGGCGGTTCGGCGGACGCCTCGATCTCCGCAAAACCGCTGATGGCCGAGGAGATGGCGCACGATTTTCGCCTGCCCATCATCCGGCTGATCGAAGGTTCCGGCGGCGGCGGCTCGGTGAAGACCATCGAGACCAAAGGCGCGGCCAACCTGCCCGGCGGCATCGGCGGCACCCGTGCGTATTTGTACACGACGGCGAACATGGCGCGCGTGCCGGTGGTGGGCCTGGGGCTTGGTTCGGTGGCCGGACTTGGCGCGGCGCGGCTTGCCGCCACCCACTATTCGATCATGACCAGGAGCTCGGCGATGTTCGTCGCCGGGCCGCCGGTCGTAAAGCGCCTTGGTCAGGATCTCAGCAAGCAGGAACTCGGCGGCGCCGAGATCCAGACCCGCGCCGGCGGCATCGATGATGCCGTCGACACTGAGGAAGAGGCATTCGAGCGCGCCAGGCGATTCCTCTCCTATCTGCCGTCATCGGTCTACGAATTGCCGCCGACGATTGCCTGCAATGACGATCCGGAACGGTCAGAAGAATCCCTGATGAAGGCGGTGCCGCGCAACCGCCGGCAGGTCTACAAGATGCGCCCGATCATCGAGGCCGTGGTCGACAAGGGCTCGTTCTTCGAGGTCAACGCCAATTTCGGCCGCCCGATGATCACAGGCCTGGCGCGGCTCGAAGGCCGCACCGTGTTGCTGCTCGCCAGCGATCCCTTCCACTATGGCGGCTCGTGGACCGCGGAAGCCTGCCAGAAGGTGGTGCGCTGGGTCGATTTCGCCGAGACCTTCCATCTCCCGGTGGTCTACCTGATGGATTGTCCGGGCTTCATGATCGGGCTCGAGGCCGAGAAGGCGGCGACCATCCGCCATGGCGTGCGCGCGATGGCCGCGGTCAACCAGACCACCGTGCCCTGGTGCACCATCATCGTGCGCAATTCGTTCGGCGTCGCCGGCGTGGTGCATCAGCCCGCGGACCGGTTTTCGATCCGCTATGCCTGGCCGTCGGCTTATTGGGGTTCGCTGCCGCTGGAGGGCGGCATCGAAGCCGCCTACCGCGCCGACATCGACGCGGCCGACGATCCGCAGGCCAAGCTGAAGGAGATCGAGGATCGCCTCAACAAGCTGCGCTCGCCGTTCCGTTCGGCCGAGAAATTCTGGATCGAGGAGATCATCGACCCGCGCAAGACCCGCTCGCTGCTGTGCGAATTCGCCCGTCTCGCCGAGCCGCTGCGCACGCCGGGGCCGGCGACGAACATGACGATCAGGCCGTGAGAGGGCGAATAGCGAATAGTGAGTAGCGAATGGAAGATTCCCATTCGCCACTCGCTATTCGCCAATCCCCCTCAATGCACCATGCGTTCCACCGCGATCGC
>DATNMT010000277.1:0-3046 GCA_035602495.1 Bradyrhizobium sp. | reverse complement strand
GCCGATCAGGTCGCCAAGGTCACCGCCGGGATCAGGACCGGCGAAAAGGACAAGCCGAAGCCGCTGGTCGAGAAGATCGCCGAAGCCCAGCCGGTCGACGACGCCGTCGGCAAGATCACAAAAAAAGAAGCCATCGTCACCAACGCGGCGCCCGACCAGACGCCGCCGGTGGAAAAGCCGGTCGAGAAGAAACCCGAGCCGCCGAAGCCGGCCGCCAAGGACGAACCGAAGCCGATCGAGAAGAAGCCCGATCCGCCCAAGGTCGATCCGATCGCCGAAGCCCTGAAATCCGAAGAGGCCAAGAAGCCGACGCCGAAGCCGCAAGCCAAGGCTGCGCCGCCGCAGCCGCCGAAGCCGAAGCCGGAGCGCACCTTCGATCAGTCGAAGATCGCGGCCCTGCTCGACAAGCGCGATCCGACCCGGCAGTCCATCACCGGCGCGGCGCTGAACCCGACCGCGTCGCTCGGTACCCACAGCGGAACGGCCGATGCCATGGTCTCGACCTGGAAAGGCGCGTTCGTCGCAGCCGTCAGGCGCTGCTTCAGCTTCCCTTACAACGGGCAGGATTCGGATCAATTCGAGGTCGACATCGACATCCAGTTGCGGCGCGACGGAACGGTGGCCGCGCAACCGGTAATCGTCGCCGTGCGAGGGCCATCGAAGTCGGTCGCCGATGCCATGGCGGAGAGCGCCAAGCGCGCGGTCGAACAATGTCAGGCGTATGCGTTCTTGCCGAAGGAACAGTACGACACCTGGAAATATATCCCCATGACATTCGGTCTGAAAGATATGCTGTGAGTTCCAATTTGAAGACACCAATTTCGATGAGCAAGGTTTCGATGAGCAAGGTCGGGTCTGTGACCCGACGCCGCTTCCTGATCGCCGGCGGATCGACGTTGGCGGCGCTGGGCTTGCGGCCGGCGCTGGCGCAGCGGCTGCAAATCAACCCGACGGAATTTCAGCCGCTTCCGATCGCGATCCCGAATTTCGTGGCGGGATCGCCGGCGGACGGCGAAGTCGGCGTCGGCGTCGCCCAGGTCATCACCAATAACCTGCAGCGCAGCGGCCTGTTTGCCCCGATCGATCAGGCCGCCTTCATCGAAAAAATCACCAACATCGATACCGCGCCGCAGTTTCAGAGCTGGAAAGCCATCAACGCCCAGGCCCTGGTCACCGGCCGCATGACCCGCCAAAGCGACGGGCGGCTGAAGGCCGAATTCCGCCTGTGGGACGTGACCTCCGGCCAGCAGCTCACCGGCCAGCAATATTTCACCTCGCCGGAATACTGGCGGCGGATCGCCCACATCATTTCCGACCAGATCTATGAGCGGCTGACCGGCGAAAAAGGTTATTTCGACAGCCGCGTGGTGTTCGTCGATGAAAGCGGCGCCAAGGAACGGCGCATCAAGCGGCTGGCGTTGATGGATCAGGACGGCGCCAATGTGCGCTATCTGACCAAGGGCTCCGATCTGGTGCTGACGCCGCGGTTCTCGCCGTCGACCCAGGAAATCACCTATATGGAATTCGGCCAGGGCGACCCGCGGGTCTATCTGTTCAATATCGAGACCGGGGCGCGCGAGATCGTCGGCAATTTCCCCGGCATGTCGTTCTCGCCGCGGTTCTCGCCGGACGGCCAGCGCGTGATCATGAGCCTGCAGCAGGGCGGCAATTCGAACCTGTTCGTGATGGACCTGCGTTCGAAGTCGACCACGCGGCTGACCGATACGCCGGCGATCGATACCTCGCCGTCCTATGCGCCCGACGGCAGCCGCATCTGTTTCGAATCCGACCGCGGCGGAAAGCCGCAGATCTACGTGATGCCGGCAGCCGGCGGCGCCGCGCAACGCATTTCCTTCGGCGACGGCACCTATTCGACCCCGGTGTGGTCGCCGCGCGGTGACTACATCGCCTTTACCAAGCAGGGCGGCGGCCAGTTCTCGATCGGCATCATGAAGCCGGACGGCTCGGGCGAACGGCTTCTTACCTCCGGATTCCATAACGAAGGGCCGACCTTTGCGCCGAACGGCCGGGTCCTGATGTTCTTCCGCGACCCCGGTGGCAGCGGCGGACCGTCGCTGTTCACCGTGGATATTTCCGGACGCAACGAGCTGCGGGTGCCAACCCCCGGCTTTGCCTCCGACCCGGCGTGGTCGCCGCTATTGTCCTGAGATTGGCCCCGGCCGCGGGCCGCCGGACCCCGCCAAGGTCGGCAAAACTTGCCTAGCCTACTGATTTAACAGGCATATTTCCGTCGCTGGGAACGAAAAACAACGTCCCGGTAACGATGTTCCCTCAGAAAGACTTCATCTGGGACAGGTAAAAGTACTGACCCTGAGAAGGACGCGCGTGTTCTCCATGCAGCTTGCAAACCAGACCAGAGACCCCGATCAGAAGATGTCGCCGTCGATTTACGCGGCGCTTGTCGACTCGCTGTTCCAGGATCCGGGACCGTTGTTTGCCGGCGCGCTCTGCGCGGCGGTTGCGGCGATCATGACCGCGGTGAAAACCGGCAATCCCTGGCTTTGGCCCTGCGTCGCGCTGCTGGTCGTGACCGGCGCGGTCCGTGCGCTCGACACCCGTCAATATCAGCTGCGCAAGTCGGATTTGACGTCGAATGAAGCCGCGCGCTGGGAGATTCGTTACCAGGTGGGGGCGATGCTATATGCGGGCGCGCTCGGGCTGTGGTGCGTGGTCGCCCTGTTGAGCAGCAGCGATGCCGTCGCCCATCTGATCTGCATCTCCGTGACGCTTTGCTACGTCGCGGCCGGCGGCGGCCGGACCTATGGGCGGCCGTGGATCTTCCATGTGCAGATGCTCCTGGCCTGCGGACCGCTGACGGTGGCGCTGGCGCTCTACGGCAATCCTTATTATGTCGGGCTGGCGTTGCTGAACGTGGTGTTCTTCCTGGCGCTCAAGCATATCTCGACCAGTCTGCAAAAGATTTTCGTGCGAGCGCTGATCGCGCGCGAACGCGAGGCCGCCCTTGCGGGCCAGTTCGACACCGCGCTGAACAACATGCCGCACGGCCTGTGCATGTTCGCCGCCG
>DATNMT010000270.1:0-4670 GCA_035602495.1 Bradyrhizobium sp. | reverse complement strand
GCGCCGGAGCGCGGCGGCCTCGGTCACGATCGCCATGGTTTCGGCGGCCTGCTCGCCGCCCATCACCGCGGTCTTGGCATTGGGCCACGAGAAGCAGAAGCGCGGATGGAAGCCGCGCCCGCACATGCCGTAATTGCCGGCGCCGAACGAGGCGCCGCAATAGATCGTGATCTGCGGCACGGTGGCCGAGGTCACCGCCTGGATCATCTTGGAGCCGTGCTTGATCATGCCGGCTTCCTCATAGGCTCGGCCTACCATGTAGCCGGTGGTGTTGTTGAGATAGAGCAGCGGCGTGCGCGACTGGCAGCAGGCCTGGATGAAATGCGTCGCCTTGTTGGCGCCGGGCACGTCGAGCGGGCCGTTGTTGGTGATGATGCCGATCGCCTGGCCCTCGATGCGGGCGTGGCCGCACACCGTGGCCGGGCCGTAATTGGCGCCGAACTCGGTGAAGTCGGAATCGTCGATGATGCGCGCGATCGCCTGGCGCATGTCGACGGGGCGCTTGTGGTCCATCGGCATGATGCCGAGCAGTTCCTCGGGATCGTGGCGCGGCGGCCGATGTGAAGTCTCTCCCCGGCCCGGCCGGTCCCATTCCAGGTTGGCCATGATGTCGCGCGCGATCCGAAGCGCGTCGCGGTCATCCTCGGCGAGATAGTCGCCCAGGCCGGAAATGCTGGTGTGCATCTCGGCACCGCCGAGTTCCTCTTCGGTAGCGATTTCACCGGTGGCGGCCTTCAAGAGCGGTGGCCCTGCGAGAAACGCCCGGGTGCGGCCGCGCACCATCACGATGTAATCGGATAATCCCGTTTGATAAGCGCCGCCGGCGGTGGAAGACCCGTGCGTTACCGTGACGACCGGCAGGCCGGCCGCCGACAGCCGCGCCAGATTTCGAAAAATGTTACCGCCCCGCACGAAATCTTCGACGCGGTAGCGCAAAAGGTTGGCGCCAGCGCTTTCGACCAGCTGCACGTAAGGCAGCTTGTTCTCCAGCGCCAGTTCCTGCACCCGCAGCGTCTTGTCGAGGCCGAACGGCTGCAGCGCGCCGGCATCGATGCCGGCATCATTGGCGCTGACCATGCAGCGGATGCCGGCGACAAAACCGATGCCGGCGATCAATCCGCCGCCGGGCACGCTCTTGTCGGCGTTGGGCAGGTCGAACATGTAGCCCGCGAGCGTCGACAGTTCGATGAAGGGCGCGCCGGGATCGAGCACCAGCGCCACCCGCTCGCGCGGCAGCAACTGCCCGCGCTTGTGGAAACGCTCCTTGGCGACGGCGGACGCCGCGCGCGTGCGCTCTTCCAGCGCCCGCATCCGCGCGATCAGCGCCAGCATGCCGTCGCGGTTGGCTTTAAAGGCGGCGCTGGAGGGGGCGATGGTGGATTCGAGGATGGTCATGGTTTTCCTGCTGCCCCGTCATTCCGGGACACGCGTCTTCGCGTGGACCCGGAATCCAGAGGTAATTAGCTCGAGATTCCGGGTTCGCGCTTCGCGCGCCCCGGAATGACGGTTAATGTCTGATCCCAAATATCTGCCGCGCCTCCGCCGGGCTCGCGATCTCGCGCCCCGCGCGGCGCGCGCAGGCCGCGATCGCCTCGATCAACTGCCCGTTCGACGTCACCTTGGTGCCGTCGCCGAGATAGAACGTATCCTCCAGCCCGGTGCGCAAATGGCCGCCGAGATCAGCGCAGCGCCGGTGCAGCGGCCAGATTTCCGCCCGTCCGATCGCGGTCACCTGCCAGTGCGCATCCCTCGCCTTCAGCTTCAGCAGGATCGGCAGCAATTCCGGATCGGCCGGCATGCCCGAGGCGACGCCCATCACGAAATTATACTCCAGCGGCCCGGAATACATGCCGGTCTGCCGGTACATGCCCACGCAGCGCACGATGCCGACGTCGAAACATTCGAACTCGGGAACGGTGTCGGCCTGCTTCATGACGTCGAGATAGTCCTGCACCTTCTCGACCGAATTATCGAACATCATCGGCGGCCACGCCCAGGTATTGTCGGCCTTCACCTTCAGATAATTCAGCGAGCCGGCGTTGCAGGCGGCCATCTCCGGTCTGGTCTCGCGCACGCAATCGAGCGCACCCTGGTATTTCGGGCCTGAGGTGCCGGTGGTGTGATTGATGATCACGCCGGGACAGGCCTCGCGAATCGCCTGCTGGATCTCTCTGCTGACGCCGACTTCCCATGAGGGAAGATGCCCCTTGTTCGGCGCCTGCTGGCGCAGATGGATATGCATCACGCTGGCGCCGGCGTCGAAGGCTGCTTTGGCCTCGCGCGCCATTTCCTCAGGCGTCACCGGGACGTGGTGCTGCTTCGGATCGGTCAGCACGCCGTTCAGCGCGCAGGTGATGACAGCCTTGTCGCTCATGGAGCCGCCTTGATTCTATCGAGGTCTGGGGCCGGCCGATCATGCGTCCCGCGGCCACTGGCTTCTTGCGTCCACGCGCTATGAGGGTCAGGCCCGGCCCTGGCGCAAACCGGAACCATCGAGCACACCCGGATCGCTATGGTAGATCGCGAGATCCCGCGAGCCCGAAAAAATCGCGCGCGGCTTCAGCCCGTAGAAACGGCGGATCGAATGGCTGAAATGGGTCGAATCGGGATAGCCGATGTCCTGCGCCAGATGGGCGAGATTGATGTCCTGATTGGCGAAGTGCAGCAAATGCCGCGCCCGCTTCCAGGCCCGGAAGGCGCGGAACGAGATTCCGGTCTCCTCCTTGAACAGATGCAGGAACCGCGACGCCGATAGCCCGGCCTCCGCCGCACATCTTGCCGCCGTCACCGGCTCGCCGGAAAACTTCCCGATTTGCGCGATCGCCCGCACCATCCGCGGATCGAGCGCGCGCGGCGGCAGCGCCTCGCCAAAACACATCTCGTCGAACGCGGCGCTTGTGATGTCGTCGCCACATTGCCGCTGCAGCAATTGCCGGTAAGCGGCGCGAATGCGGTCGACGAAAAACTGGCGTTCAGTCCCCGACAGGCGCTCTGCCAGCAAATCGAATGCGCCGGCACGCAAGGTTTCCGGCTCGATCAGCACGCAAATCACCGAGCGATAGTCGCTCTCGATGGTATGCGGCAGATTCGGCGGCACGACAGCCAGTTCAACGTAACTCTCAGGCGCACCGTCGACCGTGAGACGGAGTCCATCCTTGATCGCGACATAGACATGAAACGCGCCCGAGCAGCGTCGGCGCGGCCGGCCGAGCAGGCCGGCGTAAAACACGCGATCGGGTGTGATCAACATCAGATGGCCGGAGCAGCTAGCCTTGTTGTCCATGGCCGAACCTCCCCGCGCGGCTCTTTTGACCGCTGCGTTGGCCCGACAATAGCGCAAAATCGGGGCGTGTAGAGGGCCCCTTTTCCGCGGGCAGAGATTGATTTAACCCGTCATTGCGAGCGTCAGCGGAGCAATCCATAACGCCGAAGGCGGAGAGATGGATTGCTTCGTCGCGTTGCTCCTCGCAATGACGGCGAGGAGATCGTCACGCCCGAATCCGCGGCGCCACGTTCTGCTGTTCGCTGGCGAGATTTTCCGCGGCGAGCGCCCTTTGATAACCGTCGCGTTGCTGGAGGCGTTGCCAATAAGCGGCGACGTTTGGCCCGAAATCCCTAGCCAGCCCAATGTTCTCGGCCAGCCGCAAGGCGTAGCCGATCACGATATCGGCCGCGGTGAAGCGGCCGCCGGCGAGCGTCTCCGCCTTGCCGGCGGCGGCCTCGACCGCCCGCAACCGCCCCAAAAACCATTTGGCGTAATCGGTCGCGACCTGCGGATTGCGCCGCTCTTCCGGTTCGAGCTGGCTGTAGCGCAGCACCAGCGTCTGCGGAAAGGTCAGCGTCGCGTCGGAAAAATACATCCAGTTCAGGAACGCGCCGTAGGCCGGATCGTCGACCCCGACGATCATCGGCGTGGGTCCATGCCGGGTGCCGAGATAATGGCAGATGCCGGAGGACTCCGTCATCCTGGTTTCGCCGTCGATCATCAACGGAACGGTGCCGAGCGGATTGATCGCGAGATATTCCTTGGCGAATACCCGCGGCGGGAACGGCAGCATCTTGAGCTCGTAAGGAAGCCCCATCTCTTCCAGCATCCACAACGGCCGGAACGAGCGCGCCCCGTGGCAGTGATAGAGTGTGATCATCGGCGTTGCTTCCTCTCTCTGTCGTTCCGGGGCGCGCGAAGCGCGAACCTCAGATGCGCAACTGCGCATCGGGGAACCTCGATATTGTGGGACTCATCTCCAGATTCCGGGTTCGCGCTAACGCGCGCCCCGGAATGACGTGAATTCACAGCCCCATCTGCCGGCTCGCCAGATCCTTCATGATCTCCTCGCTGCCGCCGCCGATGGCGTTGACTTTGACTTCGCGGTAGATGCGCTCGACCTTGACGCCGCGCATGAAGCCGGCGCCGCCGAAAATCTGTACCGCTTCCGAGGCGCAGAACGCCATGGTCTGGGTCGCCTGGTTCTTCAACATGCAGATTTCGGCGACCGGACTTTCGCCCTGATCGAGCCGCCACGCCAGCATTTCAAGCATCGCCTGCGACGCCGCCACCCGCTGCGCCATGTCGACCAGCTTGTGCCTGATGACCTGATGCTGCGCCAGGGGTTTTCCGAAGGTATGGCGCTGCTTGGCATATTCCACCGCATCCTCAAGACAGACCCGCG
>DATNMT010000255.1:0-5330 GCA_035602495.1 Bradyrhizobium sp. | reverse complement strand
TCCTCGACAATGAAGGCAAAGGAAATCGTGGCGATCACGAGATAGATGCCCTGCAGCCGCAGCGCCGGAAATCCGACCAGCGCGCCGATCACCCCGGTCAATAGTCCGGCGGCGAGGAAATAGACCGGAAACGGCACGTTGAACTGCTGCAAATAGGCGGCGGTATAGGCGCCGATGGCGAGAAAGGCGGCGTGGCCCAATGACGCCTGCCCGGTGAAGCCGGTGAGAATCATTAATCCCACGCCGACGGTGGCGTAGATGCAAACGAACACCAGCTGACTAACGAGGTAACTTGAGAGAACAAACGGCGCGAGCGTCAGAACAGCAAGCAGGACACCGTAGGAAACGACGTAGCCGGAGTGCGGAAATAGCCGGATATCGTCTTCATAATCGGTCTTGAACATGAAGCGCATGGCGTTAAACTTTCTTGCGCATGTGCAGGCCGAACAGGCCGTCGGGCTTAAGCAGCAACACCACGAGCAGAACGATGTAGGGCGCGACGTCCTTCCATCCCTCCGCAAGATAGAAGCCGGCCATGCTCTCGGTCACCCCGATCAGCACCCCGCCCACGACCGCGCCGGGGATCGAGCCGAAGCCGCCGAGCACGGCCGCGGGAAATGCCTTCAGCCCGAGCACCAGCCCGACATTGGAATGAATGAAGGTGATCGGCGCCAGCAGCACGCCGGCGCAGGTCGCGACCGCGGCGCTGATCGCCCACACGATCGATACTACCCGCTTGACCGGAATGCCCATGTAATAGGCCGCCAGCATGTTCTCCGAACTGGCGCGCATCGCGGTGCCGAGCGTGGTGCGGTTGAAGAACAGATAGAGCAGCGTGCACAGGATGACGGTTGCCGCGATCACCGAGAGCTTGTCATAGGCCAGCACCAGCGCACCGATCCGCAGCACGCCCTGGCTGAACGGGGTTTCGATCTTGAAATCGTCGGTGCCCCAGATCATGCCGACCACCGAGCGCAGGAAATAGCCGAGCCCGATGGTCGCCATGATGATGGAGAATTGCGGATAGCCGAGGATCGGGCGCACCACCAGCCGCTCGGCCAGCATGCCGAACAGCGCCATCGCCGCCACCGCGGCGGCAAAGCCGATCCAGTAATTCAGGCCCAGAATGCCGATGAAGGTGAAGGCAAAAAACCCGCCCAGCATCATCAGGTCGCCTTGCGCGAAATTGACGACTTCGGTCGCCTTGTAGACCAGGACGAAGCCGAGCGCGATCAGGCCGTAGACGCAGCCGAGCGCAATACCACTCACCAACTGCTGAACGAAGTCCAGCATTTGCTACCCTCCCCGGATGCGCGGCAATTCTGTCGATCGCCTGTTGCATCCCCGCCTTCAGGCTTCCGCATCGGAAGCGGTGAAGACCGCACATTTGTCCAGATCTCATTGAGCCCAAAGCGTCGACCCCTGTCAACAAAGCGCTGGTTGCTGGCCGGCGCCCGGGCGGGTGAATAAATGCCTTCGCCTTGAGCAACTTGCGCGCAACGTCGGAATTTGCTGGCCGCCGTTCACCGTGCCGAAAGTTCTTGGGTCCATGGTCTGCCGTGAGACGCAAAACCACGGATTGTCGCGACACCATGAAGCCAGCTCCATCGGCACTGCAGGTGCGAGGGTTAACAAAGCGTTTTGACCGCCTTGCGGTCGACGCGCTCGATCTCACCGTCCGCACCGGCGAATTCTACGCGCTGGTCGGCCCCAACGGCGCCGGCAAGACCACGACCTTGCGGATGGTGGCCGGGCTGCTCAGGCCCGATGCCGGCGCGGTCGCGGTGTTCGGTATCGACGCGCTCGACGATCCCGTCGCCGCCAAGCAGATGGTGGCGTGGGTTTCCGACGAGCCGATGATCTACGACAAGCTGACGCCGCTGGAATATCTCGAATTCGTCGGCGGTCTCTGGGGCATCGATCCCCTTGTGTCCGAGCCGGCGGCGCATCGACTGCTGATTTCCCTCGGACTCGAGCCGCACCTGCACGAGCGCTGCGAGGGATTTTCCAAGGGCATGCGCCAGAAGGTGGCGCTGGCGGGCGCGCTGGTGCACGACCCCCGTCTGATCATCCTGGACGAACCGCTCACCGGCCTTGACGCGGTGTCCGCGCGTCACGTCAAGGGATTGCTCAGCGACCGGGTCCGCGCCGGCGGCACCGTCATCATGACCACACATATCCTGGAAGTTGCCGAGCGGATGGCCGACCGCATCGGCGTGATCGCCGCTGGACGGCTGGTCGCGGAGGGCACCTTGGACGAACTGCGCCAGCAGAACGGGCATGGTGACAAAAGCCTTGAAGACCTGTTCATCGCGCTGGTCGATGTCGAGGCCGACGCGGCATGAGCTCGACGGCCGACCTCACCTGGTTTGCCCGGCACGAATTGCGGCTGGCCTGGCGCGAATGGCTCGCGATGATGACGGGCGGCAGGCAGAAGCGAAAGCGCACGGCGATCATCGGCCTGATCGGGTTTGCCGCCATCATGCATTTGCCGGCCTATGCCGTGATCGGACGGTTTGCCGATCTGCAGGCACCGCTCGACAAATCCAGCCTCATCGTGATCACCGCGACCATCTTCCTGGCCTGGGCCCTGATGCTGTCGCAGGCGATCGAATCGGTGACCCGGGTTTTTTACGCCCGCGCCGATCTCGATCTGATCATGTCCTCGCCGGTCCGGCTGACAAACATATTCTCCGTCCGCATCGCCGCGATCGCGCTGTCGGTGACCGCGATGGCGCTGTTGCTGTCGACGCCGTTCGTCGACGTGCTCGTGATCGGCGGCGGCATCCGGTGGTTTTCGGCCTATGGCGTCGTCGTCGCGGTGGGGCTGTCGGCCGCGGCGGTTGCGATCGCGGTGACGGTGTTGTTGTTTCGCCTGATCGGCCCGAGCCGGACGCGACTGGTGGCGCAGATTGTTGCTGCGATCATCGGCGCCGGTTTCGTCATCGCCTTGCAAATTGCCGCGATCCTTTCCTACGGCACGCTGTCGCGCTTCGCGGTGCTGACTTCGGACGCCGCGGCGGGATTTGCGCCGGATGCCGACAGCATCGTGTGGTGGCCGGCGCGCGCCGCGCTCGGCGACGGCGAGGCGCTGCTGCTGCTCCTGGCCTTGGGTCTCGTGTTGCTCGGTGCCGTGATGACGATATTCTCCCCGCGTTTCGCCGACACGGCGGCGCGCGCCTCGGCTACGGCTACGCCCAGCCGACAGGGTTCCCGCGCCAAGGCATTCCGCCGCGGTTCCCGGCAACAGGCGCTGCGGCGCAAGGAATTCGTCCTGTTGCTGCGCGATCCCTGGCTGGTGTCGCAGACCCTGATGCAGCTCTTGTACCTGGTGCCGCCGGCCTTGATGCTGTGGCGAAGCTTTGCCGACAGCACCCTGGCGATCGTGCTGGTCACGCCGGTCGTCGTGATGGCCGCGGGCCAGCTCGCCGGCGGCCTCGCCTGGCTGACGATTTCGGGTGAAGACGCCGCAGACCTGGTGACGACCGCGCCCTTGCGGCCCTCGCGCGTGATCCGCGCCAAGATCGAGGTGGTGCTGATCGCAATCGCTGTCATCTTCGCGCCGCTGGTCGCCGCACTGCTGTTTGCCTCGCCGCTGCAGGCAGCGGCGACCGCATCAGGCGTCATCATCGGGGCGGCATCCGCGACCTCGATCCAGCTCTGGTTCCGGGTGCAGGCCAAACGCAGCCAGTTCCGCCGCCGTCAGACTTCGTCGCGGCTGGCGACCTTTGCGGAGGCCTTTTCCTCGATCGGCTGGGCGGCGACCTCAGTGCTCGTGCTGGCGATTCCGATCGCCGCGCTCATCAGCGGGTTGATGACCGCGGGCATCCTCGTAGCGACGTGGAAAGTCAGCCCGCGGCGGGACTGATCCCTTATCCCTTGATCAACTCCATCACCGCGGCCGCAAACGCCTCCGGCTCTTCCTGCGGCAGATTATGTCCGGCGCGCGGGATGACACGATGCGCGCGGCGGGCCGTGAACCGCGCCGCCTGCGCGGTGCCATCCGTCACGGGCGCGATGCCATCGCCGGCGCCGTCCAGCGTGATGGCGGGGACCGTAATCACCGGCAGCGTCGCCAGCCGGTGTTGCAGATCGGCATATTGCGGATCGCCCTCGGCGCGACCGAAGCGGTGCCGATAGCTGTGGATCACCACATCGACATAATCGGGATTGTCGTGGGCCGCGGCCATCCGCTCGAAGCACGCCTCGTCGAAATCCCAGTTCGGCGACCATTGCCGCCATAAAATCTTCGCGATGCCGCGACGGTTGGCCGCAAGCCCGGCCCGGCCGCGCTCCAGCTGAAAATAATATTGATACCAAAGCGGCACCTCGCGCTCCGGCTTTGCCGGGATCATCGCGCTCGCAATATCCTGGATCAGATAGCCGTTCACCGACACCAGGCCGGTGCATCGTTCCGGCCACAGCGCCGCGCCGATGCAGGCGGCGCGTCCGCCCCAGTCATAGCCGGCGAACACGGCGCGCTGGAGCGATAGCGCGTCCATCAGCGCGATCAGGTCGGCCCCGATCGAGGCCTGCTCGCCCGAACGCGGCGTTTTCTCCTCGCGGAAACGGGTCGGACCGTAACCGCGCAAATAGGGCACGATGACGCGGCAGCCTTGCGTGGCCAATAGCGGCGCGACATCGACATAGGAATGGATGTCGTAGGGAAAGCCGTGCAGCAGCATCACGACGGGTCCATCCGCAGGCCCCGCTTCGTGATAGGCGACATCGAGAACGCCGGCGTCGACATGGCGGAGCGGCTCCAGCCGATGCGATGATGATGCCCGCGCGGGGCTTGCGGACGGTCCGGACAAAGCTGAATGCATCAATGCGAGCTCCACAACGGCAATGCCCGGGGGAGCCTATCGCTTAATCGGCGTGACCGCGAACTTGAAAATATGCCGCAATGACGGCGGCGGGATAGCGCGATACAGTGTGAGGCCCACCGGATATCCGCCTTGCCATGTTGCGATGCTTCCCTGCCGTCCTGGCCTTGCTCTGTCAGCTGATCGTGCCCGCCGCCGGCGAGGATGTCCCGCGCAGCCAGTGCCTGGCGATGGCGAATGCGCCGCCGCGCGCCACGCCGGTCAGCCTTCGCCAAACCGCCGCCAGGATCGACGAGGTCGCGATCACCTATGCCGGCCATTCGACCTATTACATCGACACGCCCGCAGGATTGCGGATCGCGACCGACTACAGCGGCGCCTATACCACCGGCCGGCTGCCGGACGTCGTCACCATGAACCGGGCGCACTCGACCCACTACACGCTGTTTCCGGATCCACGGATTCCGCTGGTGCTGCACGGCTGGGGCGACGACGGCCAGCCGG
>DATNMT010000252.1:0-6702 GCA_035602495.1 Bradyrhizobium sp. | reverse complement strand
CTGCGACTGTTCGACCGTCTTGTCGGCAAAGCCGTAAGCCTGCCAGGTCGGCAAATCGCATTCGACCAGGAAGGTGCTCATCGCGGGCGCGTAGCGGTAATGGTGCGCGTTGAAGGCGCCGAGCTCGGTTTCGACAAAGGTCTGCGACAACGTTTCGAAGCGTTTTGTGGTGCCGTACCAGGCAAACTTGTTGGCGGAATAGGACAGCGAGGTTCCGAAATCGCTCTCAAACCTGCGGCGCACCTGCGAATTCAGGCCGTCGGCGGCAACGATCAGGTCGTAGCCGGTCAATCGATCGACGGAGGCGACCGTATCGTAGCGCGGATTGACGCCGACCGAGGCCGCGCGGCGCTGCAGGATGGTCAGCAGATCGAGCCGGCCGATCGAGGAAAAGCCGACGCCGTCGATCTCGACGGTTTCGCCGCGCAGGTTCAGCGTGATATTTTTCCAGCTCTGCATCCGCAGGCCGATGGCGTCGACCGTGTCGGGGTCGTCGGCGCGCAGGAATTCCAGCGCCTGTTCGGAGAACACCACCCCGAACCCCCAGGTGGCCCCGGCGGGGTTCTGCTCGAACAGGTCGATGTCGGCGTCGGGATGGCGCTTCTTCCACAGATAGCTGAAATAGAGGCCTCCGGGGCCTCCGCCAATCACGGCGATACGCACGGTCAATTCCTCCCAATCGACAGTATACTGTTAATTGGCAGCCTAGACCAGTGGCGGCGGCAAGGCGAGGCTAACGGCATCACCGTGTTCTCCGGCATGATCGCCTCGACCTGCCTCGCGGTGCTGTTCGTGCCGACGTTCTTCGTCGTGATCCGGCGTTTCGAGAACTGGCTGAAGGCCCGCGGCGGGAAGAGAGCCCCCGCGCAAACCAGCGCGCAGGCGGAGCCGTAGCAGCGGCAGACATCCGCCCACAATAGCGGCACCAAGTGAGGATTTTCCGCGGAACGATCCGGGGCATTGAACCTTACCTATTCAGAGGCTCAAACAATCCCGAGACAGGTACAATGACGATCTTACCGGTTGATCGCGCGCTACGCATATACGGCACGCTGGCAGACCGCTCCGAGACCAAGGGAGCCCGCGAAAGGCTTTCCAGGCATCTGATGCAAAGGTACATCGAGGGCGAAACGGACGAGCATCGCCTGACGGTGGAAGGACTGTCGTACCTTCGCAATCTGGATCGGGAAATCGACCTTCGCAATTAGGCGTCGGTCGTTCGGTTTTATCCCTGCAGGGCCTTCCGCTGTTTCCGCAAAGAGTTGCGCCGGCTTATTCTTGCCTTGGCGGCCCGGACCGCGTCTGCCCGCGTTGGGTTTTGCTTCGACTGCGGCGCTTTGGTCGTTTTCCCGACCGTTGGCATAGCCGGCAGCACCTGGGTCGGCCTGATCGAGGCGCGCTCGACAGGTTGCGTTCTCATGGGGCCGGTGATCGGTTCACGGTCGGGCATTAGGGATAACGCCTTCCAGCCTGATTCGTTCAATGGGCGCGCCTATCTGAACTGTGCTGGCGTGACACGGTAGGTCGGTCGTCCGCCGGAATTCACTTTTTTGCTGATTTTGCAGTCGGCCGGACGGATCGCGCGTCCAGGGAGTCGGAGCCTCCTCCTTTGCTGCGGATGAAGCGCAACAGTGCGTTGACCCGCGGCATCTTCAAGCGGTCGATCGGTACCATCGCCTTGATCCAGAGGTCTGGGACCGGAAAGTCGGGTAGCGGCACCACCAGGGAGCCGCTGCGGATCTCCGGGAGCGCTACGTAGTTGCTCAAAAGCGCGATGCCGAGATGCGTCTTGGCGGCCTCAAGCAGCACGCTCATGTCATTGGCGGACATCCGAGGATGAACGGTGACCGTCATCACGCCGTTGCCGCTCAGGAATGGCCAACTCGGGCCCGTGGGTTGGTAGACCAGGCAGCGGTGCTCCTCGAGCTGGCGCGGGTGGTCGAGCGGGGGATACGACGACAAATATTGCCTGCTCGCGAACAGACTTCGACGCTGCGGCCATAGAAATTCGTCGGCCACATTGTCAAAGCTCGCCGGAAACGCCGTGATGGCGATGTCGATCCCTTCTGCGGCGGGGTTCATCGGCCCGTCGAGCAGCAAGACTTCCATGTCGACGTCAGGGTGAAGCTCGGCGAATTCTCGAACCAGTGCGTTGAGGCGGAGAAATCCGAGCGTTGTAGGGACCTTTATCCTGATCGGGCCGGTCAATCGCCGTACTCCCTTGCGCAATTCGCTCAAGGCCTGATCGTGCGCGGCGATGGCGGCGATGATCCGCTCCAGATGGTGCTCTCCGTCGGCGCTCAGGACAACCTTGCGGGTGGAGCGGTGAAACAGCGTCGTGCCCACGATCCGCTCGAGCTGCGTGACGCGCTTGGTGATGACCGAGGGCACGAGATCGAGCTTCTGCGCGGCAGCGCTGAAGCTTCCCGCTTTCGCGACGGCAACGAAGGCGCGCATCGAGGCGATCGTATCCATTCTTCACGATTCACGAAAACTGAACCGTCGACAAGCACCTTTTTCCGTTGAATTGGCGCGGCTAGCTTCCCGGCAATGGCGCTGCACCGGAATTCGGTTCTGCGGCCGTCCAACCCGATTAGCGAATGCGATAAGGAGAATGCAATGTACAATCTCAAGGTTCTCACGACTGCCGTAGCCCTCGTCTTCGTTACTCCGGCGTTAGCCCAAGAGATGGGAGGAGCGACCGGGCCGGGCAGCGCAAGTGGACTGGAGCCCACTTACAATAACGGTTACTACAGCGGCTACGATCAAGGAGGGCACCTCCGGGCCGGAGGTGGTGCGCTCGATGGCAACGACTCATACGCCTTGAGCCTGGGTGACGGCAACTGTGCCCAGCGATATCGGTCGTACGATCCAGCGTCCGGAACCTACGTGCGCCATGATGGGCGGAGCCATTCCTGCCAATAGACTCAAGTCAAAGCGGCGGAGTGGTCTGCGGCGGCGCCGGATGCCTGGCGGCGCCGGGACGATGAGCAACACACGCGGGCGCGGTTCAAGCTGTACGTGATGCGCGGCCGCGACTTCATCGCCACCAGCGAATTCAGGAGAATCCGGCATGGCCAACTCTACAACCTCGAGATCGGTGGCAATGCGTCCGATCACGGTTTCGATCACGCCGAGCCCACGAACTTTGCGGACTGAAACACAGGCTGCAGCGGCGATTCCAGCCGATCTTGGCGGCCTGGAAGGCGTCATCCATTCGCTGCTGTTGAGCGGATTTGAGAAGATTGTTGACCGGATGCACCGGGCAACCCTGCGAGACGACGATCAATCGAGACGACCACCCGCGATAGCTGAAACAGATTCGAGCACCGAGTCCTCGGTTCGGTCGCCGGCCGAGCCGCGTGAGACGATGCTGCGCGTAGGATCGCTGGAGCTTGATCTCATCAATCGAACCGCGAAGCGTGGCGACAGGCCGATCGATTTGCTGCCATGCGAGTTCCGTCTACTCAAATACATGATGCAACGGGGTGGCCAATTGCTGACGCGCGCAAAACTCTTCCAAGACGTATGGCACTACAAATTCCTTCCTGAAACAAACCTTGTCGATGTGCACATGGGTCGACTGCGTCGCAAGCTTAGCGGACCAAATGAAGCCCCGATGATTCGCACCGTCCGCGGCGCAGGGTTCATTCTCGGTGCGACGTCAACAGAAAAACCGTCGGGTGAGAAGCAATGATTATAAAAGACAAGTATGACGTTCTCGTTGTCGGCGGCGGCGCTGCGGGCGTCGGGGCTGCCGTTGGCGCGGCCAAGACCGGCGCACGCGTTGGCCTGGTCGAAGCCGCCGGATGCCTGGGCGGCGCCGGGACGATGCGCAATGTGCTGACCTATTGCGGACTCTATACGCTGGGTGAGCAACCGCGTCAGGCCGTAGCCGGCGTTGCGGACGAAATCATGGCCAAGCTTCGCCGCTGGGGCGCAGTGACGCCGCCCACGCGCCACCGCGGCGTCTTCGTGATATTTGATCCGGAAGCAGCCAAGCGCGCCCTGGACGAAGTCTGCGGCGCGGCTGGCGTGGACGTTCTGCTGCACGCTTTCGTTTTCGGAGCGGACCGGGAAGACAACGCCGTCGCGCGGCTTCGCTTCGCCGACCATTCCGGGCAACACCAATTGGAGGCAGAGGCGTTCGTTGACGCCAGCGGCGACTGCGACCTCGGCTTCTTCGCTGGAGCTTCGACGCGATACGGCAACAACGGAGCGGTCAACCTCGGCACGCTTGGGACCCGGTTCGGCGGCATTGCGCCAGAGGCGGATGTATCGGCAGAGACGGTCACGGAGGCGATCCAAAAAGAAAAGGCCCGCGGCGTCCACCCGATCAGCAAGGACAAAAGCATTATTGCCCGCTTGCCTCTGTCAGGGGATGTCGTGGCTTATCTTGCCAGCGAGGATTACGACCCACGCGACGTCCGCAGTCTTTCGCGCGCCGAGATCGCTGGGCGCGCGCAGGCCTGGACCTATCTGGAGATTCTGTGGGAGTTGCCGGGTTGGGAACGCGCTTATCTGGCGTCGACAGGGCCGGAATTCGGCACGCGCGAGAGCCGGCATATCAACAGCGTCGAGCAGCTTACATGGCAGCACGTGACGGAGGGCCGTCGCACCGCGGATTGCGTGGCTTTGGGTTCCTGGGGCGTCGAATGGCACGACCGCGAAACCTTTGAGAGCAGCTTCGTCTATCCACCGGACGGCGGCACCTACGACATTCCGCTCGGTTGCCTGAGGAGCGTGGATACTTCGAATCTATTTGCTGCCGGCCGCACGGCCGATGGCGACCGCCAGGCGGGCGCCTCGTTGCGGGTTATGGGTACGGCGTTTGCGACCGGCCAGGCGGCAGGCGTGGCCGCCGCGTGTCATGCGCGAGGCGGGCGTCTTGAAGCCGCAGAAGTTCGCAAAGAGCTCGCCAGCCAGGGTGCTCTGTTGGATCCGGCAGATATGCCCGCGCCGGTCAGCGTTATCTGAGAAAAAATTGGGAGTACCGCGATGAGTGAGACCACGGCTAGCAGCGGAAGATATCCGCCCGCGCCGCGCATCAGGCGAGCGGCGCCGGTCGCCCTGACACTCGTGCACAGCGTCTCCCGCACCATCACCATCGCCGGGTTTCCGCTCTCCACCTGGGCTTTCGCGCTGCGAATCTGGGCCGCCGTGATGGTGGCGCTGTATGCCGCGTTCTGGCTGCAGCTCGAGAGCGCTTCGTCCGCTGCGGTCACCGTCGCCATTCTCGCCTTGCAGACGCGGGGGCAGGCCTACCAAAAGGCCGTCTACCGGGTCGTCGCCACCATCATCGGGGTTGTCGCCTCATTGGTGATCGCCGGGTTGTTTCCACAGAGCCGCAGCCTGTTTTTGATCGGCTTCGCGGGCTGGCTCGGGCTCTGCGTCTACGTCGGTGGACTTCTGGACGGCAACAGGGCCTACAGCGGCATCCTGTCCGGCTATACGGTTGCCCTGGTCGCCGTGACGCAGATCGACTCGCCGCAGAACATTTTCTCGGCGGGCGTCAACCGCGGCGCGGCGATCGTGGTCGGAATTGCCGCTATCGCGCTGATCAGTGACGTGTTCGCCGCCCCGAACGTCCATGCGGGCCTGTCCGGCAAGCTCATTGCGGCCCATCGGCGGGTACGTGCCTTCGCGCTCGCCATCCTCCGCGCCGAGACTGCGGATCCGATCCAGTCGGCCAAACTGCTGCGCGAGATCACCGCTCTTCATCCCGACATTACGGCGCTCGCCGCCGAATCGAGCAGCGGATCGGCGCGAGCCGCGGCGGCCCGGAGCGCGGCGGTGGCGTTGGTCGCGGAGGTCAGCGCCGCCGGCGCATTGGCATCGCTTCCGGCCAACACCTTGCCATATCTTCGCAGGGCGCTTGGCGAGGCCCTCGCCGATGGCCTCGGGAACGAGAGTCGTGCGTTGCAGCTTCGCTTGCAGCAGCACGCGGATGTCGGTTACGCCGACCCGGACGACGCGCTTTTCGCCCGTCATGCCCTGGACCTGCTCATCGAGAACCGGCGGGCGCAGGACGGCATCGAAGACCTGCAGGCGGGCCGCCACCCGCAACGCCGCATCCAGGCACCCATCTACCGCTCGCGTCGGGCGGCCGCGCGAAATGGCCTGCGCGCGTTTCTGGTGGTGGCGATCTCCGCCATCCTGTTTTCCCTCGGCGGCTGGCCGTTTGCGTCGCTGGCCCTCGCCCTGGTGGGGCTCACCATCGCCTTCAGCGCCAACACCCCGAACCCGCGTGTCTTCGCGGCGGAAGCTGTCATCGCGATGCCGATCGCCGCGCTGCTTGCGGGCGTGACCGAGTTCCTGATCCTCGACGGCGTCGACCAATTTCCGCTTCTGGCGATCGGCATGGCGCCGGTCGTCCTCGCCGCCGCCCTGCTGTTCACCATCCCCAATCCGAGACTGGCCTCGATCGCGTTCCTGGTGCTCGTCTTCTTCCCCGTGATCCTCTCCCCGACGAACCCGCAGAGCTACAACCCCGAAACGTATCTGTTCTCCAGCTTCATGGCGATTGCGTCCGTCGTTCTGCTGTTCGTCCTTCTGCGGACCGTCCTGCCGACGTCCGACGCGCTTCGGAGGCACTGGTACCTGACATCGGCACGAGCGGAGATGCGCGACCTCCTGGCCGATGGCCGGTCCCGGCGCCTGGATGACGAGGCCCTGTTCCGGGACGCAGACCGCATCGGGCAA
>DATNMT010000233.1:0-5384 GCA_035602495.1 Bradyrhizobium sp. | reverse complement strand
ACCTCGACCGCGGCGGCGCGCCCGCGCAACTGCGTCAGCCCGAGCGCTTCGACCACCAGGTCGCCGCCGGGTTGCACGAGGCGCAGCAGTTCGGCGGAGACGAGCAGCGAACTGCCGACCTCCTTGCAATGTTCCTGCAGCCGCGCGGCGACGTTCATCGTGTCGCCGAAATAGGCGATCTGCCGGTGCGAGTCCCCGCACTCGCTGATCACCACCGGGCCGGCATGGAATCCGGCGCGAAAATTCGGCACCACGCCGAACTCGCGCCGATACTGATCCGCTTTCTCCGCGATCCTGTCATGAATGGCAAAGAAACAGTCGAGGTATTGCCGCTCCGTTACCTTTTTATCGACCCGCCAGGTCACGATGACCTCGTCCCCGACATAGGCGTGTACCTCGCCGCGATAAGCGAGGATCGCCTCATCGATGTCAAAGAAGAACCGTGTCAGAAGCTGCTGCATGCGCAACTCGCCGATCTTCTCCGCCAGCGCCGTCGACCCGACCAGATCGAGAAACAACATCACGCGTTGTTCGCGCTTCGGCGTGCGATAGCGGCCAAGAATGACGTTGAGCAGGACCTTGCTGCCGATCAGGTGTGTCAGCTCGAAAACCGCACCGACGAGCACGGACATGACGAAGGCGATACCGACAATCCGGGGGAAGTCGGTGGCAAGCCATGCCGTCGCGATCCGATCGCCGTAGAGTGCGGCTTGCAGGACCACGGTGGCGATCACGACGACAAATGCCATCGCCACGGCCTGCACGGCGATCTCGACCACGATCGGCCATCTTCTCACCCATTCGCTGCTGCGCGAGGTGAAATAGAGGTGAACCGCCCAACCGGACAGCGCCAGCCCCATCCCATGGATGCCGCTGCGCAGGTAGTTCGCGACGCTGGCCTCGCTGACGTCGTTGACGAAGTAGCGATAGCCGCAGCCTGCCAGCAAACCGATTACGGCCAGAACGATCCAGGGTGTGATGGAACGCCGCATGTTCCCTCCATATGACTGCGCCCAACAGGCGAGGATTCACTGCCGCAGCGTCGGATGATCGTTGAGCACCTCTTCGCGGATCGATACCGCCTGAATCGCGCGAAACAGGATCCGCGCCGTTTTCATGTCGTTGGCCGTCACGCACAAGCCCACGATCTGGCGAACCGAGGAATCACGCAGCAGGCCATCGGAGATTTTCATGGCTATTTCCATCGCCGCCTTGGCGGCGCGTTCGTAGCGCTCGATCTCGTAGTCTCTCTGCTTGCTGTCTTTCTTGCTGTCCGGACGATCGGCAAAGTCAGCGATTTTCCGGGCGCTGTCGGCGGCGGAGCGGCAGATCACGCGGATCCGGTGCGCCGCCTCGATGTCGCCGATCGGCCACTGGATTTCCTCGTCCCAGACCTCCTGGCGTTTAACCTTGCCGAACCACCACATCGCCCCTGCCCTGAAGTATCCGCGAGCCTAGCTCGCCGTGGTGGACGGGCCGATAGGTTTACAGGCCCTCTACCGCCGGCAAGATCTTTCCGGGATTGAAGATATTCTTGGGATCGAGCGCCGCCTTCACCGCCCGCATCGCGTCGATCGCCTCAGGGCCGAGTTCGGCCTTGAGATATTTCTGCTTGCCCTGGCCGATGCCGTGCTCGCCGGTGCAGGTGCCGCCCATCGCTTGCGCGCGCTCGACCAGCCGATGCATGAACTCCTCGCCGCGCGCCATCTCGTCGCGGTCGTCGATGTCGCAGGCCAGCGAGCAGTGGAAATTGCCGTCGCCGACATGGCCGACGATCGGCGACAGCAGATTGAATCGCTTCAAATCCGCCTCGGTTTCGGTGACGCAATCGGCCAGCCGTGAAATCGGCACGCAGACGTCGGTCGCCACCACGCCGGCGCCGGGGCGCAAGGCTTTCACCGCCCAATAGGCGTCGTGCCGTGCCTGCCAGAGTCTTGTGCGATCCTCCGGACGGGTAGTCCAGGTGAAATCGCCGCCGCCGCACTCCTTGGCGATCTCGCTGAAATTCCTGGATTGCTCGGCGACCTCGTTCGCGCTGCCGTGAAATTCCAGCAATAACAGCGGGGTCTGCGGCAATGTCAGTTTCGAATAGGCATTGCAGGCGCGGACCTGCTCGGCGTTGAGCAACTCGATGCGCGCCACGGGGATGCCGGTCTGGATCGCCATGATCGTGGCCTGGCAGGCGCCGCGTACCGTCTCAAAGGAACAAGCCGCCGCCGCGATGGTTTCCGGGATGCCGCGCAGCTTGATCGTCAGCTCGCAGATAATGCCGAGCGTGCCCTCGGCGCCGACGAACAGATGCGTCAGGTCGTATCCGGCGGAGGATTTCTTCGCCCGCGTGCCGGTGGTGATGATCTCGCCGTCGCCGCGCACCACTTTCAGCGCCAGCACGTTGTCGCGCATGGTGCCGTAGCGCACCGCGTTGGTGCCCGAAGCCCGGGTCGAGGCCATGCCGCCGAGCGAGGCGTCAGCGCCGGGATCGATCGGGAAGAACACGCCCTGGTCGCGCAGATGCTCGTTCAGCGCCTTGCGGGTGACGCCGGGCTGGATCACGCAGTCGAGATCGTCGGCATGGACCTCCAGCACCTTGTCCATGTCGCGCAAATCGATGCAGACGCCGCCGGCCGGCGCGTTGACCTGCCCCTCCAGCGAGGTCCCGGCGCCGAACGCGATCACGGGAACGCCGTATTTGGCGCAAATCCGCACCACGTCCTGGATATCGGCGGTCTCCTGCGCCATCACCACGGCGTCGGGCGGCTGCGGCGCCAGCCAGGTCGTGGTATGGGCGTGCTGGTCGCGGACCGCCTGCGAGGTGACCAGCCGGTTTCCGAACCGGGCGGCGAGCGCTTGCAGCGTGCCCGCCAGCGCCTGCGGTTCCGGACGCCTTAAATTGGTGACGGTCATGCCCAAGCGAGTTCCTCCCGACTTAAGGTGGACCCTTACAAAGGATATATAAGGGGTCAAGGGACCATGGGTCGAACAAACGGGGTTGAATAAATGACTGAGGCTGCTGCCGGTGACGATGTTTTGCTCCGGCCGGCGCCGTTTCTCGCATCGGTGATGCAGATCGAGCCGCAATGGATCGACTATAACGGCCATCTCAACATGGCCTATTACAATGTGATGTTCGACCGCGCCATCGACGAATTGTGGCTGAAGCTCGGGATCGGGCCCGGCTACATGAAGGCACGAAACGGCTCGACCTTCACCGCCGAATGCCACGTGCGCTACTTGCGCGAAATCCACCTCGGCGATCCCGTGCAGGTGTCGATCCTGCTGGTCGGTTCCGACGAAAAGCGTTTGCATACTTTCGAGGAACTGCGTCATGCCAGCGAGGGCTGGCTGTCGGCCACGTCCGAGAACATGACCATCCACATTGACATGACGGCGCGAAAAACCGCGCCGTTTCCGCCGGATATTCGCGCCCGCATCAAGATGCTGGCGAGCGCCCACGCGGCGATTCCGCGACCCGAGGGCATCGGCCGGAAAATCGCGATGCCCTCGACGAAATAAGGCGTCCTTTAGACGCGGGTGCGGCCGCGTGCGAGACCGACCACGGCCGAGACCAGGAACAGCACGACCGCGATGAAGAAGATGGTCTTGGCGATTTCGATGGAAACGCCGGCGATGCCGCCGAAGCCCAAAATGCCCGCGATCAGCGCGATAACCAAAAACGTAACGACCCAGCTCAGCATGACACCAACCTCTGTTTCGACTTTCTGTTTCGACATCAGCGCGACTGAAGCAGCCGCGCGTCAACTGCAGGACTAATCGGACGCCGGAACGAAAGTTCCCCGCGGTTCCCGTCCCCGAAACCAGGAAAATTTCAGCCCGACGGAGGAACAAATTTCGCATTCGCAGGCCGCAAGCCGGCCGGCGTGGTGAGCCGCTGTCCGCGCGCGGTTGTTTGGTGTCACTTCCGGACGCTCGCGCATCCCGCCGCGCACGGCCGGCTCGCGCCTAAGCTTGCTTCACCCACGCCGGCAGCCTGTCGAACCAGGGGCGCGCCTCCTCGAGTTGCCGCGCGAGTTGCAGCAACCGATCCTCTTCGGCAATGCGCGCGACGAATTGCACGCCGAGCGGCAAGCCATCCGCCGTCCAGTGCAACGGCACGCTCATGGCGGGCGTGCCCGTGAGGTTGGCGAGCTGGGTGAACGGCAAATATTGCAGGCTGTCGCGCGCGATCTTGTCGACAGTGCCATCGAGCAGGCCGATGCGCGCCAAGAGACCGAGCAGGCCTGCGCGGTCGAGAAGGTCCAGCACCGTCTGCTCTGCAGCCGTCGGATCGCCCTGTCCGTGGCGGATCGGCGGATGCGCGAGCGTCGGCGTCAACAACATGTCGTAACGCTGGTGGAAGCGTGCGAGCCGGCGTGCGAATTCGTTCCACTTCAGAAGCTGCGTGGTCAGCGCACCGGCGGAAATCGCTCCGCCAAGCGTCGCCAGCACGCGCGTCAGGAGTTCGAGATCCGAACGTCCTGCGCCACGCGCGCGCGCCTGAGCCGCCATCGCGGCGACCTGACCGAAATAGATGTACAGGAAGGCCTTCGCGAGCGCCGCTCCATCGATGTCGGGCGCTGCTTCCTCGACCTCGTGGCCGAGGCTGCGCAGGAGTTTTGCCGCCTCGTCGATCGCGGCTTTCGCCTCCGGGTGAACGTCCGTCCCGATCGGCGAGGCCGAGGTGAAGCCGATGCGCAGGCGGCCTGGATCGCGCTGCATCGCTTGCGCGTAAGGTTCGGCCGGTCTTGCGACCACGAAGGGATCGCCGGGTTCGGCGCCCGCCAGGACATCGAGCGCGACGGCCGTGTCGCGCACGCTGCGCGAGATCACGCCTTCGCTCGACGCCCCAAACCAGTACTCGCCATAGCCCGGCCCCGAGGAAATGAGCCCGCGCGACGGCTTCAGGCCGAACAGCCCGCAGCATGCGGCAGGAATGCGGATAGAGCCGCCGCCATCATTGCCCGCCGCCATTGGCACGACCCCTGATGCGACGGCGGCGGCGGCGCCGCCGCTCGAACCGCCGGGTGTGCGCTCGACATTCCAGGGGTTCGAGGCGCGGCCGAACAACTGGGAGTCCGTCACGCCCTTGAGCGCCAGCTCCGGCAGGTTGGTCTTGCCGAAGATCACGAGTCCCGCTTCGAGGTAGCGCCGCACGACATGGGCATGTTCGGACGCGGCGACCTCGGCGAGGGACCTGCTGGCGTAGCTCGTCGGCAGGCCGGCGTAGTCCTGCGCGCAATCCTTGATCAGAAACGGAACGCCGGCGAACGGGCCTCGAAGCGGTTTCGCCAGTTGCGCGCGGGCTTCGCCGTCCATCAAGCGGCAGATCGCATTCGTCTTCGGTTGCGCCCGCGCGCTCTGGCGTAGCGCAAGCTCAAGCAATTCTT
>DATNMT010000150.1:0-3190 GCA_035602495.1 Bradyrhizobium sp. | reverse complement strand
CGTGATCGGAATGGGTCCCTGCTTTCGCAGGGACGACATTGACCCCTTTCGTATCGCGCGTTCCGACCCCAGATAAAGCGCCATGACGTCACAATCCCCCGACATCAAAACCGACAAAACCCCGATCCGGGCGCCGTCTGCGGTGCCGGTCGACGATGCGGTGCTTCCGTTCGAGGTTGCGTCGCTCGATCTGCGCGGCCGTCTGACCCGGCTCGGCCCCGCGCTCGACGATGTCTTGACGCGGCACGATTATCCGCCCCCGGTCGGCAAGCTGCTCGGCGAAGCCATCCTGCTGACGACCCTGCTCGGCTCGTCCCTGAAATTCGAGGGCCGCTTTATTCTGCAGACCCAGACCGACGGCCCGGTGTCGTTCCTGATCGTCGACTTCCAGGCGCCGGACCGCTTGCGCGCCTATGCCCGCTTCGATGCCAAACGGCTGCAGGGGCTTGCGGATTCCGGCGCGCTATTGGGCAAGGGCCACCTGGCCATGACCATCGATCAGGGGCCGGACATGAGCCGCTATCAGGGGCTGGTGGCGCTCGACGGCGGCAGTCTCGAAGACGCCGCCCACGAATATTTCCTGCGCTCGGAGCAGATCCCCACCAGGGTGCGGCTCGCGGTCGGCGAGGAATGGCGCGGCGGAAAAGGCGAGCGCCCGAAACATCGCTGGCGCGCCGGCGGCATGCTGCTGCAATTCCTGCCCAAGGCGCCGGAGCGCGCGCGGCAGGCCGACCTGCATCCCGGCGACGCGCCGGAGGGCAGCATCACCCACACAGTGGCGGAAGACGACGCCTGGGTCGAAGGCCAGTCGCTGATCGCGACGGTGGAGGATATCGAGCTGATCGATCCGGACCTGTCGGGCGAGCGGCTCTTGTATCGTCTGTTCCACGAACGCGGCGTCCGCGTCTTCCCGCCGCTGCCGCTGCGCGCGCAATGCTCCTGCTCGCGCGAGGCGGTGTCCTCGATGCTGCAAAGTTTTGCGCCCACCGACCGCGCCGGCATGGTGAAGGACGGCAAGGTGGTGGTGACCTGCGAGTTCTGCTCGTCGGTCTACCAGTTCACCCCGCAGGAAGCGGGCGTGGAATAGGGGAGGGCGGCGCGCTATGCGTCTTTCCCGGGCTTGTGCCGGGCATCCATATCCATCAGAGTTCGGCGTCTTCCATTTTCAACAGTTCGAAGGGGGCCTTGAACGCCGGCAGCGCCGTCACCCGCCCGGTCCAACCGGCCACGTTTGTCCAGCGATGCAAGTCGAAGGCGCAGAGTTCGGCGAAGGCTACATCGCCGTAGCAGAATAGGTCCGCGATGGTTGGTTCTGCGGCGCAGAGAAAATTGCGATGAGCAAGTTGGGAGTCCAGCACCGACAGCGCCGTCTCGGCGCGCTGGCGATGGTAGTTGGCAATCGTCGGCTCGACGTCGATCGGTAGCAGCCCTCGCTGACCGAGTTCAACGCCGTAGCAGTTGAAAATCGGTGGAAACAGGGCGTCGACGTCCCAGTACAACCATTCCCGGACGATCTGGCGAGTAGCCGAATCGGGCCCCTGAAACCGGCCGATCGTCTCGGCCAAATGCTCGACGATGGCAGCCGATTGGAGGTAGACGCGTTCGCCGTCGGCCAGAACCGGAACCTGGGCCCAGCGGGAAAGCGCCAGGAACTCAGGTGTCTTGTGCATCCCCTTCTGGAAGCTCACATAGCGGAACGAAAACGGCTCGCCTGCCAGCCGCAGCATCAGCGCCACCTTGTAGGTCGGTAGCGAATGCGGGCTGCCGTAGAGTATGAAGCGCTTGATCATTGCGGACTCCCTTCCGCTATGCCGGCCTTGCGCGTTCGCGCTCGATGATCGGCGACGACGGCGCGGTAGGTGGTGCGGATCAACCGGTCAACCAGCGGCGGCGGCTTTTCGCCGCGGACGAGGTGCTGGCGCACGGCGGCGACCGGGACTTCCGAGATCAGGAATTGCGCGAGACTCACTTCCTGCTGGCCCTCCTCGCCAAAGATCACCCGCGCCCGCCGCAGCGACCCAGCCTCCATGCGCCGCGTCAGCTCGGCGACCCGTTCGCGCAGTTCTTCCGGCCATTCGCCCTGAACGAAATCTCTTCGGTCATACAGCAGCAGCAGGCGCGCCTGATCCAGATGCGCGCGCACCCAGGCGGGCGTATGCAGCGCTGCCCGCAACCCGTCGCCGGCATCGAGAGCCGCGCTGATCCCCTCCTGAAAGTTTAGCACCGTCCGAAGCCATAGCTCGCCAAGCAATACATTGCGTGAGGCAAAGCGATGGTAGAACGACCCTGTCGGCGCCTTGAGACGTGCAGTGATCGACGCGATCGTTACCGCGGCCGGGCCCTCCGCGGCGGCGATGGCCAGCGCGGCAGCGAAAAAGTCCATCTGCCCGAATTTCGCATGGCCCATAGATGTAGAATATAAGTTCTAGATCATGCCGTCAACATCTTCGCGTTGCTCAAGCTATACGCTTGAAGTACCGGCTATCGCGGGCCGGGCGCGCCGCGGGTGTTCCAATTGCCCCATGGCGCGGTGGCAAGCGTCTGTTGGTCGGTGGTGCGGGGACGGCGGGTCTGTCTCTCATGGGCCGCCACGACCTGTTCGGATTCCCTGATCTTCCGCTTCAGTTCCGCGACCGCTTTTTGCGTCTGGTCCGCCGCCCTGGGGCCGGCAATCCGGCCAAAGGTGAACCCGGCCGTCTCAAAATGCTTCAGCGCCTCGCGGTGCTTCCTGATCTGGGCGCGATGCCAGGCGATTTCACTGTTACTGTCCGCAACCATGCTCGGTCTCCTGCTGTCGAGTCGCGAGCATAAGCGATTCGCCGCCAAGCCGCGCCGAAATGGCGGTTCGACCGGGTCTGAAACGGCGGGTTCCGCCTCCTTATCCGAGGGGAAAAATCTTTCTGATATTCAGAAAGAATGCTTGCAGGCGTACCCAAATCAGTTGTATCTGTTCGCCGTCCCGTCCCACTTGAGGGGCGTTTCGCGATCGTCACGAGCGCGGGGCGGGATGCGGTGGACGCAGACGGCGCTTAAGACGAGGGCGCTTGAAGCGGACGGCGAAGTCGTGTGGTCCTGACACCCCGACGCTGGTGTCAAGTTCGTGGAGGCAACTCCACGGGCGACGGTGGCAAAAGAGCCCGGTCGCCGGGGAGAGCGCGATATAAGCCGTAAACCATTGCGCGGGGAATGC